>NZ_JBCNFP010000067.1:0-8415 GCF_050481165.1 Paenibacillus cisolokensis | reverse complement strand
CTTTCGAAATTCAGGATAATTTAAATGACTTAACCAAAATGGACTTAACATTATTTGGAGTTAAGGTAGGCGAATCATTAGATACCAACCTAGAATTTGAACACCAAATTGATAATATGACGACCCCACATAATACCACAAAAACAGGATTAGACTTTGATGAAGAACAAACTACGCAAATTACTTACGAAATAATAGATGTTATTTTAGCAGGAGTATAAAAATGAATATTGAAATTTATTATGAACCAAGAACAAAATTCAACAAGAGAATACAACCAATCGAACATAAAATATTTTTCAGTCGAATTATTCGTAATTGGAAACGTGTGTTATTACCCTAGAAGATTGCTCAGGAATCAACTCACATGTATTTGAAAACATCGATAATATAGTATCGATATTTGAAAGTTATTCCAGTATAAACACCTTAATAATCAATAATCCACCAAAGTTTTTTTATGACAAATTGAAGCAAATGGAAGGAACTGTCAAGGAAAAGAATTATAGTTATCCTAAAATTAATGCAACCCAAATAGGAAAAGTACAACAAGGATTTGATTCAAATATAATTGGCCAAACTATTGAAAAAAAGGCAATATGCCGGAAATTGATAGCACAAATGATTAGACCAACAAAAAAGCCGTTGGTACTAATGTTCTATGGAAATCCTGGAATTGGTAAAACAGAAACTGCAAAATATTTATCTACCACCTTATATACAAAAGGAACACTTTTACGTGAACAAATGACGATGGTAGGCGGAGATTCAAGTGTTAGGTTTTTCAAATCTACTTCCCATAGTGAAGATTCTTTTTCAAAGCATCTGCTCAATAGAACTTCTAACGTTATATTATTAGATGAGTTTGCACTAGCACCTCCCTTTTTTCAAACTACATTTTTTCAAATGTTTGACGAAGGAATTTATTCTGATCAAAATTTTACTGTAGATGTTAGTAACTCTATAATAATCTGTACTTCAAATTTACAGTCTATACAAGATATGGAGAAAAATATAGATAATGCATTATTAAGTAGATTTGATGGGTTTATTCACTTTACTGATTTTACAGATGAAGATAAAAAGAAAATTGCAGAGAGAATGATTAACGAGTTTATCAATCCCAAAAACATGAAAAAACAATTTATTGAAAAATTAGATCAAACATTGATAATGCAAAAAATAGAGAAGGCGTTACCTCAATTAACTAATGTAAGAAATATTAGAAAGTATACGGAAGATGTAATTGCAGACACACTAATGAATGACTTATTGGACAATTAAAAAATTTAGCAGTGAACTTTAAAATAGTTTACTGCTATTTTTTATCTCAAATATAGAAAGGAACGAAATAAATGAAAAAATTAAAAAGTTATACACGTATTTGGTCAGTTGAAAAAGTGATTTACGCAATTAATGATTTTCGATTACCTTTCCCAGTGACCTTTAACCAAATGTCATGGTTTGTGCTTTCTCTTTTAGCTGTCATGCTACTTGGAAACCTCCCTCCCCTCTCCTTGATTGATGGGGCGTTATTAAAATATGTTGGAATTCCAATTGGTTTGACTTGGTTTATGAGTCAAAAAACATTCGATGGTAAAAAACCGTATAGCTTTCTCAAGTCTGCATTGACATATTGGTTTAGACCAAAAGTCACCTATGCAGGAAAACCTATCAAACTACAACGTGTGAAAGTAAATGAAAATATCACCGCTGTTAGGAGTGAAGTCCATGCGTTATCCGATTAAATACCTTGAAAATAATCTCGTTTTCAACCATGATGGTGAATGTTTTGCGTATTATGAGCTGTTGCCATATAATTATTCCTTTTTATCGGAGGATGAAAAAGTACAGGTGCATGATAACTTTCGCCAATTAATCGCACAAAATCAAGACGGCAAAATTCATGCTTTACAGATCAGTACCGCTAGTAGTATTCGCTCGGTACAAGAACGAAGCAAAGAATTAGTCATAGGACGATTACAAGAGGTTGCTTATGAACGGATTGACGACCAAACAGAGGCACTTGTTTCGATGATTGGTGAACACCAAGTCGATTATCGTTTCTTTATCGGTTTTAAACTGTTACTCAATGAAGAAGAAGTCAATATGAAATCAATAGGGAAAAACATCAAAAATTCACTTTCTTCATTTGTCCGTGATGTAAACCATCACCTGATGGGAGATTTTGTTTCCATACCGCATGAAGAAATGAGACGTTTCTCTAAAATGGAATCTTTATTACAAAACAAAATATCGAGACGTTTTAAGATCCGCCCTTTAAATAAAAATGACTTTGGTTATTTGATTGAACATCTTCATGGACAAACTGGAATGGCTTATGACGAGTATGATTATGCTCTCCCTCTAAAGAAATTTAAAAGGGAAACTTTAGTGAAACGATATGATCTGATTAAACCGTCCCGTTGTTTAATTGAGGAAAACCAACGCTATTTAAAAATCGAACAGGAAGAACAAACAACATATGTGGCCTACTTTACGATTAATTCCATTGTCGGTGATTTGGAATTTCCATCGGATGAAATCTTTTATTATCAACAACAACAATTTGATTTTCCAATAGATACCTCCATGAACGTGGAAATTGTAACAAACAAAAAAGCATTGTCTACCGTTCGGAACAAGAAAAAGGAACTTAAAGACTTGGATAATCATGCCTGGGAATCCGATAACGAAACAGGCAGCAATGTCATCGACGCATTGGAACAGGTCAATGAATTAGAAGATGTGCTCGATCAAAGTAAAGAAGCAATGTATAAGTTAAGCTATGTCATTCGAGTATCTGCCCCTAACTTGGATGAACTCAAACAGCGTTGTAATGAGGTAAAAGATTTTTATGATGATTTGAACGTAAAACTTGTTCGTCCGTTTGGAGATATGATTGGTTTACACAGTGAATTTATCCCAGCCAGTAAGCGGTATATGAATGATTATATTCAGTATGTTACATCTGATTTTTTGGCAGGTCTTGGGTTTGGCGCAACGCAAATGCTCGGAGAAACGGAAGGGATTTATTTTGGCTACAACTTGGACACAGGAAGAAATGTCTATCTCAATCCAAGCCTAGCTAGTCAAGGCGTGAAAGGTTCTGTCACCAATGCGTTAGCTTCTGCATTCTTAGGTTCACTTGGTGGTGGGAAATCTTTTTCTAATAACCTGCTTGTTTATTATGCCGTTCTCTTTGGTGGTCAAGCACTCATTGTTGATCCAAAGGCGGAACGAGGAAGATGGAAAGAAATGTTGCCTGAAATTGCTCATGAAATAAATATTGTTAATTTAACGAGTGAGGAAAGCAATAAAGGACTACTTGACCCTTTTGTCATCATGAAAAAGAAAAAGGATTCGGAAAGTCTTGCGATTGATATTCTTACCTTTCTCACAGGTATATCGAGTCGGGATGGAGATAAATTCCCTGTATTACGACGAGCGATTCGAGCTGTTGGTCAACAGGAGGAACGTGGTTTGCTTCTCGTGATTCATGAATTAAGAAGTGACCCCAATCCATTAGCTGGTCCCATCGCTGACCATATCGAAAGTTTTACGGATTATGACTTTGCCCACCTACTCTTTTCGGATGGTACAGTGGAAAATTCGATTAGTTTAGAAAAACAGTTGAATATCATTCAAGTTGCGGATTTGGTGTTACCAGACGCAGAAACAAGTTTTGAAGAATATACAACCATGGAACTTTTGAGTGTCGCCATGTTGATTGTCATTTCCACTTTTGCACTAGACTTTATTCATTCAGATCGTAGCGTATTTAAAATCGTGGACTTAGATGAAGCTTGGTCATTTCTACAAGTCGCACAAGGAAAAACACTTTCAAATAAATTAGTACGTGCAGGGCGTGCGATGAATGCTGGTGTCTACTTTGTTACACAGAATGCGGACGATTTAACCGATGAAAAATTGAAGAATAACATCGGTGTAAAGTTCGCCTTTCGTTCTAGAGATATGACAGAAATAAAGAAAACTCTTCAATTCTTTGGTGTGGATGCGGAAGATGAATCGAATCAAAGGCGATTACGGGAACTGGAAAACGGACAATGTTTAATTCAAGACTTATATGGGCGTGTGGGGATTATTCAAGTCCATCCTGTCTTTGAAGATTTGTTTTATGCTTTTGACACGCGTCCACCGACACAGGAGAAGAAAGGTGGCGATTAATTTGAAAAAACAAAAATGGAAAAAGATTGTCTTAACGGTGGTACTTATTGGTACTGCCGTTTTTCTATGTCTTCTTTTACTTGGAACATTAGCTCAAGCAGCTGGCTTAGTTGATGATACGGTGTCAGAAGATAATCTCTATTCCTTGTACCCACTTGACCATTATCAATTAGATTTCTACGTGGATTCGGGTTGGGATTGGTTGCCGTGGAACTGGGATGATGGCATAGGTAAACAGGTCATGTATGGCTTATATACAATCACTAATTTCATTTGGATTATTAGCTTATATTTATCAAATGCGACAGGCTACTTAATCCAACAAGCTTATTCTCTCGATTTTATTTCACAAACGGCAGATGCCATCGGCAAAAACATGCAAACATTAGCTGGAATTACGGCAAGTGGTTTCAGCAGTTCAGGATTTTATGTAGGCTTCTTGCTTCTTTTCATTTTAGTCATTGGAATTTACGTGGCTTATACAGGTTTAATGAAACGAGAAACGACGAAAGCGATTCGAGCGATCCTTAACTTTTTAGTCGTTTTTATTTTGTCGGCCTCCTTTATTGCCTATGCCCCAACGTATATCGCTAAAATTAATGACTTTTCAGCAGATATTAGTCAAGCAAGTTTAGATTTAGGTACTAAAATCTTGATGCCGAATTCGAGTAGCCAAGGAAAAGATAGTGTCGATATGATACGGAATAACCTCTTTTCTATTCAAGTGGAACAGCCTTGGATGTTATTACAATTTGATGATTCGGATAAAGAAACGATTGGCGAAGAACGTGTTGAAAACTTAGTTTCTATCAATCCTGATACGAATAACGGGAAAGATCGTGAAGATGCTGTCAAAGCAGAAATTGAAGATCACGACAATAAAAACTTAACCATTACGAAGACCACCACACGTTTAGGAATGGTCTTCTTTTTATTTCTGTTTAATATCGGTATCTCTATTTTCGTGTTTCTACTATCGGGAATTATGATTTTCTCGCAAATATTGTTTATTATCTATGCGATGTTTCTACCAATTAGTTTTCTACTTTCCATGATACCCACCTTTGAAAACATGGGAAAGCAGGCGATTATGAAGTTGTTTAATGTAATTATGCTTCGGGCTGGTATCACGCTCATTATTACAGTTGCTTTTAGTATTTCATCCATGCTTTACAGTTTAACAACAAGTTTTCCATTTTTCTTGATTGCCTTTTTGCAGATCGTGACGTTTGCAGGGATTTACATGAAACTCGGTGACATTATGAGCATGTTTAAACTGCAAAGTAATGATTCGCAACAAGTTGGACGTCAAGTCATGCGTCGTCCTTACCGAATGTTCAATCGTGGCAGTCGTCGATTGCAGCGAACAATCGGACGCACCCTTGCAGGGGCAACAGCTGGAGCAACGGTCGGGGCAATGGTTGGAAAATCAAAGCAAACAAAAGGCTCGTTCTCTCCCCTACGCCCATCGCAACGGTTAACATCGACTACAAAAAATAACAAAGAACGGCCAACTGATCGCACGAAATCAACATCTTTAAGTCAGAAAGTAGGTCAAGTCACAGGAAAAGTGCTTGGTGCGAAAAGTCAGTTCCGTGCAAATATAGATCATCGTAAAGAACAACTACATGATTTACCTACTACTGCTCAATATGCGGTGATGCAAGGAAAAGAACAGCTTACAAAACCTGCCCGTGATTTTAAAGAAGGTATGAAGCAAGCAAAGGAAAAGAGACAAAAAACACATGCAGACCGTCAAGCAAAACATCGTCAAACCATTGCAGATAGGCGGCAAGCATTGGATAAAAAACGTACCCTTTCTCGAAAGACTGCTAGTTATGAACGACCAGTCACGCATGATGCCAATGAATCTGCACATCAAGATAGATTAAAGAACCCAACTGTTCAACAAAAAGAAAAGACAAGACCTGTCACAAAAAGCGAGCATATGAAGCAATTCAAATTACAACGACAGTTATCGAGTCCAGACAGAAAAGAGCATTTTACTGATAATCCCAAACAACCTGTTAAAAAAGGAACCCGACCTATCAATGAAGAACGTTCTCGACCAAAAAATAGTAGGAAAATCATTAGGCGTCCCTCTAAACCGTTGAAACGTACAAATCAGAAACAAATCAGTAAGCGTCCAATCCATGCAACTAGGAGGAAACGCTAATGAAAGTCATGAGATTAAAGGTTATGTTCATTGCTGGGGGATTAGGATTTCTTGCGTTGCTTGGGCTATTAGCATTTGTAGCTGTTTTTATATCGAATGAAGAATATTCATCAGATGGTGGTGACTTCATTGGTGAGATAGGTGGTATATCGGTTTCTGCGAATGTGTTAAAACATCAGCCAATGGTAGAGAAATATGCACAAGAATATGGAATTAGTGAGTATGTCTCTATTCTACTTGCCATTATCCAAGTAGAGAGTGGTGGCAAACTTACAGACGTAATGCAATCAAGTGAATCGTTGGGATTACCGCCTAACACATTGGATACCGAAGCTTCGATTCAACAAGGAACAAAATACTTTTCAGATTTATTACGTTCCGCAAAAGCAAACGGTATCGATGAGAATACAGTCATTCAGGCTTACAACTATGGCGGTGCTTTTATTGATTATGTCGCAAAACAAGGAAGCTCTTACTCTTTTAAATTAGCTGAAAGCTTTGCGAAGGAACGGTCAGGGGGCAGTAAAGTCACTTACTCTAATCCAATAGCCGTAAAGAAAAATGGTGGTTGGCGGTACCGTTATGGCAATATGTTTTATGTCGATTTAGTGAGTCAGTATTTTATTTCGCCTCAATTTGATGATGAAATGGTTCAGATTGTCATGAATGAAGCATTAAAATACGAAGGGTTTCCTTATGTCTTTGGTGGAGATAATCCAAATACTTCATTTGATTGTAGTGGACTCACGCAGTGGAGCTATCGGAAAGCTGGGATTAATTTGCCCCGAACAGCACAACAGCAATATAACGTAACTGAGCATATTCCTCTTTCAGTAGCAAAACCTGGGGATTTAGTATTTTTTCATTCTACGTATAACGCGGGAACGTATGTCACGCACGTTGGGATCTATGTTGGAAACAACCAAATGTATAACGCAGGTGATCCGATTGGTTATGCGGATTTGACGTCTTCTTACTGGCAAAAACACCTAATAGGAGCTGGACGGATTAAACAATAGAAAGGGTTAGATAAAATGAAGGGATTATTTAAAAAGCAAGACAAGCAAACGAAAGAACCAAAACCTAAAAAAATAAAAGTAAAGACAGTTGGACCACGTAAAAAGTCAGTGGTGTTTTTATGGATAGTCCTCATTGGAAGTCTTGCCTTTGGAATCTATAAAAACTTTACAGCAATTGATCAACATACCGTTCATGATAGAGAAATCATTGAAACCAAGATCATGGATACGAATGCGATTGAGAGCTTTACGAAAAACTTTGTGAAAGATTACTACACATGGGAAAATGAAAAAGATTCCATTGAACAACGGGCGGAAAAGATCAGTCACTATTTGACAGAGGAATTACAAGCTTTAAATATCGATACCGTAAGAGATGATATTCCTACTAGTTCCAGCGTAGGTAATATTGATATCTGGTCAGTATCACCAGAAAATGATAATACCTATACGGTTGTTTATTCGGTAGATCAAAAAATTACGGAAGATAAAAATAGCGAAAGGGTTCGATCCACATATCGAATACTTCTTCATCAAGATAATGCAGGAAACTTAGTCATTACACAAAATCCTACCTTATGGAGCTTACCGAATAAATCAGATTATGAGCCACAACAACCTGAAAGTAACGGAACGGCTGATTCTGATACTGTGCAAGAAGTGACAGAGTTTTTGGAGACATTCTTTACATTTTATCCTACTGCCACTGATAAAGAACTTGCTTATTATGTGAAAAATAATGCCTTACCACCGATTGGCAAAGACTATATATTTTCAGAGCTAGTTAATCCTATATTCCAACAGTCTGGAAATCAGGTGTATGTTTGGATATCGGTGAAGTACTTAGATGGGACAACAAAGGCAACGCAGCTTTCTCAATATGTACTAACTTTAGAGAAAGATATAAATTGGATGATTGTTAAGTAACTGTGCTAACAGTTTGTTTGCTGAAAATTAATATTAATAAACCTGAATTTCGAAAGTACAGCTCCTTGGAAACGTGAAAAGGGCTCCAAATCTTTGGTAGAATGG
>NZ_JBCNFP010000066.1:0-646 GCF_050481165.1 Paenibacillus cisolokensis | reverse complement strand
TTCAAGTTTCTTAATTGATTGTCTGATAATCGTGTCGCGTTTTCGTTCCTCGTAATAGGTTGGCCCCAATTCAATGTAAGGTTGTCTACGCTTGAGAATGTAATATGCGATCATCAATATGCTGTGAGCTACGGCTACTGCTGCTCGACTGGCTCCCCGGCGTGCGGCAATCCGATGGTATTGACTGGACAAATACGTATTCTTCGTTCTCCCGGCGGCGCGTGCCGCTTCAACAAGAGCGCTTCGGAGTTTCTTGTTACCTTTACGGGTCGTTCCTGATTTCCGTTTACCGGCACTTTCATTTTGACCTGGACACAGCCCCGCCCATGAACACAAATGAGCGGCGGAGGGAAATTGATCCATATTGGTGCCGATTTCGGCTACAATCGTTTCAGCCGTTCTTCTCGCCACTCCGGGAATCGTGTCCAGCAGTTCCAGGTCTTCTTCAAAAGGGAGCATGCGCCTCTTGATCTCTTCGTCCAGTCTGCCGATTTCTTCGTCCAGATAATCGATGTGCCGCAGTTGTGCCGCCAGCATCAGCTTCTGATGGTTTCCCATCAGTCCTTTCAGGGCACGTTGTAATTCTGCTTTTTTGTTTTTCAATCGCCGCTGTGCCAGTTCCGAAAGCAATTCCGGGTTTTCTTCA
>NZ_JBCNFP010000065.1:0-24686 GCF_050481165.1 Paenibacillus cisolokensis | reverse complement strand
CTTTCGAAATTCAGGTTTATTGAAGACCGATCCAATCCGTGCCTGCGGCTTCACACCAACGGGCGCGGATCGCTTCATAGCGGGGATCGGGAAGGCTGCCGGCCGCGAGCAGTGCGGCATTCTCCTTCCAGCGTTCGGGTCTGTGGGTGCCGACGATCGCCGTATGTACGCCGGGGACGGACAGCGTGAACCGGAGTGCGGTACCGACCGAGTCCGGTTCGTCGAGAAAATCGTATTTCAACTGCTGCAGACGTTCCCAATACGGCTGCGCGTATTCGCTTTCCGGTTTGCGTCCCGTTACCCACGCCGCATTGGCGATCGGACGTTTGGCGGTGACGCCCATGCCGCGCTCCGCCGCTTTCGGAATCGTCAGTGTCACGGCTTCCTGGTCGGCGATGTTGACGGACGTCTCCAGAGAGTCGAAGGCTCCGCATTCCACGGCGTACAGCGCAGCGCGATGGTCGCCGCTGTATCCGATAAAACGGGTTTTGCCCTTCTCCTTGGCCCTTATGAGCACGTCGATGACGTCTCCCTGGCGGAGCAGCTCTTCGCTGCACGAATGCAGATGTATGACATCGACGTAGTCGGTGCGCAGCCGGCGCAGACTGCGGTCGATGCTCTCCTCCAGCAGCTTCGGTTCCCAGTCCGGATATTCGAGTCCCGAGGCATGTCCGCATTTGGTGAACAGATAATACTCGCTGCGCCGGTGCGAGACGGTCTGGCCGATCAGTTCCTCGCTCGTGCCGTAGCATTCCGCCGTGTCGATGACATTGAGACCTGCATCCAGCGCGCTGCCGAGCAGCCGTTCGACCTCGCCCGGCGAAGCGCCCTTAAAGCCGATTTCGGCGCCGCCGAATCCGAGAACGCTGACCTTCATGCCGGTGTTTCCGTAAAGCCGTTGTTCCATCGCGGTCATCTCCTTCGTTGCCGGATCGGGTAGTCTTCCGGCAAGCATTTTGTGGCGTACAAGCATATTATACAATATTTGGTCCCGGGTTCTTGAAGCGGTTTCCTGAAATTCGAGTCATTCGGGGGAGAACCGAGGATTGAAATTACGGACCGGCGACTTGTGAAAAGGAGCGAGCGCGAGCATGCATGCGACGGACGCCTCTTTTATTCCGCTCAGCAGGCATTTGCGGATATAACGGCATCTCCATGTGCCGCAGGGGACTTTCGTTAAGGCTGCTTCAGGAGTATACTTGTAACCATAAGTTTTTTGCGGGTTTCAGACAAGCGGAAAACGGCGTCGGCCAGCGAAGCGGCCCGTTGTCCGGAACTCCCGGACCATAAAGAGAAATGCGGAGGAAAACCGGACTCGAAGACAACATACCGGCATACCGGAAAACCTGGGGAGTGGAGAAGATTGACCTATAACGAAATGCTGGGCAGACGCAGCGAGATGCTGAAGCGGAGAATCCGGGACATGATCGTCCGGAAGAACAAAAACGGGCTGAATGCGCAAGAGGGGCATTTCCTGCAGCATATGATCAAGGAACTGCACCAGAACGAGCACGAATTGGAAGCAGCGCGGAAATAAGCGATCGTTTACCGCGGGCCGCCGAATGGGCTTGACGACTCCTGCCAGACGAAGGCGCTGGCGGGAGTTTTGTTTGTGCGGCCAGGGGAAACCCAATCAGTCGGAGGAGCGGGAATGCGTGAATAACGGATGGGATCAAAATGGAAAAGGGCTGGGCATGGCGCAGATCGCCCGCTACGGGGTCAAATGGCTGCTGCTCGCGGCTGCCGCGGGTGTCCTGGCCGGAACGGCGTCGGCGCTTTTCCTGGCTCTGCTGGAGTGGGCGACGGCAACTCGCGAAGGAGCGCCCTGGCTGCTCTGGCTGCTGCCGGCCGTCGGCGCTTTGATCAGCTATATGTACGCAACCGTCGGAGGAGAGGCGGGGAAGGGCAATAACCTGCTGATCGAACGGATTCATGAAGGCCGGGGAACGGTGCCGCTGCGCATGGCGCCGCTCGTGCTGATCGGAACGGTCGCGACCCACCTGTTCGGCGGCTCCGCCGGCAGGGAAGGGACGGCCGTTCAGATGGGCGGCAGCTTGGCGGCGTATGCGGCCGGCCTGCTGCGGATACGACCGGAAGACCGGCCGCTGCTGCTCATGTGCGGCGTGGCCGCCGGCTTCGGCTCCGTGTTCGGGACGCCGCTCGCCGGTGCGGTATTCGCCGCCGAAATGCTGACGGTCGGCACGATCCGTTACCGGGCGCTCTTTCCTTGTTTTGCGGCTGCGCTGATCGGCGATGCCGTGACGACAGCATGGGGGATCGACCATCCGCATTACGATATGGGCGGAATGCCGGAATTTTCAATACTGCTCCTGCTCAGGGTCGCGCTGGCCGCTGCGCTGTTCGGCCTGGTCAGCGCCTTCTTCAGCGAGCTCGTGCGGACTTCCAAGGCCGTCTTCGCCAGGCTGGCGTCGAACCCGGCGGTGAGAAGCGCGGCGGGCGGCACACTGGTGATTGCCCTCGTTTATATTGCCGGAACCCGGGACTACCTGGGCTTGTCGCTGCCGCTCCTCTCCGATGCGTTCGCAGGAGAGAGCGACCCGTTCGCCTTTTTGTGGAAAACGGTGTTTACCGCCGTTACGCTCGGCTCGGGGTTCCAGGGCGGCGAAGTGACGCCGCTGTTCGTCATCGGTGCGACGTTCGGCGAGATGCTGTCCGGGCCGCTGTCGCTGTCCGCTTCCTTTCTGGCCGGACTTGGGCTTGTCGGGGTGTTCTGCGGCGCGACGAACACGCCGGTCGCCTGCCTGCTGCTCGGTATCGAGCTGTTTGGCTTCGACAACGTCGGATATATTGCCGTCGTGTGCGTGATCAGCTATTTGGCCTCCGGGCATACGGGCATTTACAGCTCGCAGCGGATTGCCGCCAGCAAGCTGGGCCGCCGTCGGCTTCCCGAAGGGACGACGATCGGCACCGCCAGACGGCGAAAGCAACGATCGTAGATGCAAGTTGCGGTGCGCTACCGCACGTGGGTTGGAAATAAAGAATGCCGGGAGTCTTCCCGGCATTCTTCGTTTCGGCGGCTTACCCGAACACGGCGATTCGCACCTCGTGCGGACGGTAAACCGCCGTCAGGACGCCGTCGGCTCCGCAGGCGAACAGCACGGAACGTTCCGCTTCGAGCGTGAAGGCGTACCGCTTGCCCGTCCCGGGATCGCGCACTTCGACGTCGACGGGATAGCCCGCCTCCGAGACGAATACATACAGCGCCCCTTCGGCGAATCCGACCTTCCGGCCGTATACGCCTGGCAGTTCGCCCCCGCGCAGCCATTCCAGCTCGCGCTTAACGCCCGCCGCGTCGGCCGCGAGCCGGTATACGGCCTGCAGCGGCTCCAGCCGTTCGTTCAGCTCCAGCGGCAGCGGGCACCACAGCAGCTTGCCGGCGCCAAGCTGCCTTTCGATCAACCGCGCCGGCCCATCCTCGCTTCCGCCCGTCAACTGCTTGGCGCTGTCGGCGATGTGCGGGCCGCCGAACGATACGGGCAGCAGGCGGCCGTTCAGTTCCAGCAGTTCCTCGCGCCGCAGGTTGACGACCGGACCGGCCTCCGGCCCGAGCAGCTCGTTCAGCCGGTTCACCGGGCGCCAATATTCGTCGAGTCCGATCGGACCGGTGAACAGCAGCGTCGTCCCGCGGCGCTCGGCAAGTCCGATCAGCTTGTTCAGCGCGGCTGAGCCGAAGTTGTGCGGACTCGGCACGATCACGAGCTTCGGCGGCGCCTCCTCCAGTTCGTCGAGATGATATTCCCCGGCGCCGCGCACGTGAATATTCATCGTATAGGCGAGTGTCCGCACAAGCCGCGACGTTGCTTCCCGGGCCAGCTTGCGTACGGAGAAATCGTTGGAATACGGGAACACGACGGCGATCTCCTCCAGCCGCCGTTCCTTGAACAGCTCGCCGATCCGCGCCATGAACGAGCCGAAATCGTACGAGACATCGGCTTCCGGCTTCTCCGTGCCGTCGGCCCGCAGCGCACCGATATTGGATTCGTTCACATTATCCATATAGTAATTGATGTTCCAGATCCACTGCACGGCCCCGGCAGCGCCGGTCGCGAAGGCGTATGCGTATTTCCGTTCCAAAATATTGCGCAGTTCCTCTTCGCTCCGTTTCGAGCGGCCGTCCGGCGTTTCCACGTGCATGATGCCGGTTTCCTGCACCAGGTTCGGCTTGTTCAACGTTTTCGTAAAGACGCCGTCCCAGACCAGATCGTCCATTTCCCACCATGAATGAACGGTCGTATAATCGACCGCCTCGCTGTAGAAGAATGGCGACGGACGTTGGGCGGCAAGCGCCTCGTCCTGGCCGACCGTGACGAGCTGTTGCGGCTGGATCGCGCGGATCGCGGCGGTCAGCTCGCGCGCCCAACGGTTGTGCATGTCCATGGTGAACAGCGTGTAATCCAGCCATACGCCGTTCTTCTTGGCGCTCAGCGGCGTCGTCCGGAAATTGACGTCGCCCGGTTCCGGCAGCCGCACCGCCTCAAAAGACGGCAGCTCGTCGGGCGTCATATTCCAGCGCTCCTGCAGCGTCCGAATATCGCCGTGGCGCTCGCGCAGCCATTCGATATAGGCCTGGCGTTCGTACGGATCGCGGGCGGAGCGGGGGCCGCTGAACGTCCGCTTCGGATCGAACATCGAAGGCTCGTTGATCAAATCCCAATGCACATGGGCGGAATCGGCGTGGCGCGAAACGATCGTCGTCAGAAAACGCTTCTGCGCTTCGACGCTGCGGGGATCGAGATACGGATTGACCCCTTCCCAGGTCTCGGGCGTAAAAGAGAAAAAGTTGAACGTTACGTCCAGGCCATGCCGTTTGGCGGTCAACAGAAAAGCGTCGATCGCGCGCAGTACCTCTTCATAAGGATGTCCGTCCACAAACATAATGTTGCGCCACGCCGTCCATATGCCGGTACGGATCAGATTGATGCCAGCCCGTTTCATCTGGGCCATATCCCGGTCCCAGACGGCCGCATTCGGCAGGAACAAGTATTTGCGCGCCACATCGCTCGTCATGTACGTCATGCCGACGATGGGCAGCGGTTTGCCGCCCTTCACGAAATAGTCCCGTCCGCAGCGCAGCATGTCGCCTTCGCGCAGCAGCTCCCGGTCGAAGCCCCAGAATCCCTGGCGCAGCGTCCGCCGTTCGCCGGCCGCCGATTCGGCTGCGCATTCGGCAACGTAAAATCCGGGAGAGAGCGGAACGGGCATCGTCAACCGCCGCAGCGCCAGATTCAAGCCGACCGGAAGCTTGACGGAGGCGCTCCATACTTCGGTGAAGGCGTCGCTGTCATAACGGTAATCGGGAGCGGAAGCGTCCGCCGAAGAACGGTTCGCCTTCAGCACGCGGAGACGGAATGACCATGCGACCGGCGCGTCCGCGGCCGCGCCGCCCCGCACTGCCGCCTTGGCGCCGAAATCCCGCCGCTCGAAACGTTGTCCCTGCAGCGTGAACGACGCCTGCTCTCCGGGCTCGTAGCTGCCGTAATTCGGCTTCAGCCACAGCTCCGTAACGCCGAGCGCGGCATACGCCGCCCACTTCGCGAGCGCCTCGGCGCCCCCGCCGTCCCAGAACGCACCGCGCAGCTGCTGGTTTACGAAAATCCACCGTCCGCCGCAAAATGCCCCTTTCACATGCTCCAGCTGAACGACGGGCGCCGCCACTTCGCGCTCGATGCCGTTCAGGCGGCCGATGCCCTTCAGCAGCGGCTCGATGCGGGCGTCCATCGGCCCGCCGGAGCCCATCTGCTCCGGCCAGTCGCTGGCACGGGTGACATGAAGCACAAGCCCCCAGGTCGGTTCGACCGTGAACAGCGATTCGCAGCCCTCCAGCAGCGGGATATCGGGATTCGCCGCCAGCCGTTCCACACGCGACGGATCGACGGCCAGCGCGTCGTGGATGAGCAACTGCTGGTGATAACCCGTCTGCTCGGGCTCGGCGATCCATTCGCCGCCGACCTTGCAGACGGGCGTCTTGAACGGGGCGCCGCCCGCCGACAGCAAGCCGCCGCCCCGGCGAAGATGGTTCAGAATCGCCGTCCAGGCGTCTTTGGGAAAGAATGGTCCGTGCAAATGGACGTACACGTCCACATCCTTCAGCGCCTCCGCAAGCTGCTTCGCATCGGCGACGACAAAGCGGCGCTTCAGCTCCGCCAGCGCCCGCTCGTCCGGGCGTTGGCCGGCATAGGGAAACGAAGCGTCGTAGAAAAGTACATGTTGACCCATATCCTCATCCACCATCCTTGTAAAATAAATGGTATTGCCATACATTGTTGTTAGGATTGTTAGGTAACACGCCTGTTTGGCATGGCGAATAATGTAGCCGCGGCCAGGCGGAAAGTCAATAACTCGGCGGGAAGTCGACAACCGAACGACATGGACCAGCGTCAATAAGTGCCGATAAGCGCATAAGTGTCAAGAAACAGCAATAGAAGAATGGTAAAGGGAGGCAAATAACGATGGCGGGGAAAGTATCCATGCAGGAGATCGCCGACCGCCTCGGCGTATCCAAATATACGGTTTCGCAGGCGTTGTCGGGCAAGCCCGGGGTAAGCGCCGCGACCAGACGCCGGGTCGCGGCGCTGGCGCGAGCGCTCGGTTATCGCAAGACCGGACGGGACGCGCCCGGGCTGCACGAGGAGGGGCAAGAGGCGGCGCGGACTGCCGGACGGCGTTTGCTCGTCGGCATGGAGGAGCACCATGCCGATGAGCCGATGTTTTGGCGCCGGGTGATGGAAGGCGTGGCCGCAGGTTGCCGCGAGCACGGGCTTCGGCCCGAATTTTTCAGCTACAGCCGCGGCCGGACCGATGAGGCCGCCGTCGCGGAAACCGTCAAGCGGCAAGGGGACGCGGCCGGATACGTCATTATCGGCAAATGTCCGACCGCCACGCTGCTGCGGCTTGGCGACAGCGGGCTGCCGATGGTGCTCGTCGATCACGAGGAGCCGCTTCTTGCCGCGGACGCGGTGCTGAACGCGAACGCCGAAGCCGGTCGGCTGGCTTGCCGCCGGCTGCTGGCCGAAGGGTGCCGCAGCATCGTCATGGTCGGCCGGGATTCGTTCGCCGTCAGCTTTCGCGAACGGTGGTGGGGCTGCCGGATGGCTTTCGACGAATGGCAAAGGGAGGATAATCGGGAGCCGGCGTCCGCGCCCGCATCCCTTCGCAAATGGACCGTTCCGTACGGCAGCCCGTCCTGGCCCCATTCGCTGCGCAAGCGGCTCGATACCGCCGCAGAGCTGCCGGATGGCTTCGTATGCGCCAACGACGAGCTGGCGCTGGAGCTGAGCAGGGCGCTGATCGAGCGGGGAACGCCGGTTCCGGATCGCTGCCGGATCGTCGGCATCGACAATACGGCAGCCAGCCAGTCGGCACCGCTTCCGCTCACGACGGTGGACCTGGCCAAAGAATGGCTGGGCATGCGGGCGGTCGAAGCGATCGTGCGCAGACTGGGCCGGCCGGAAGCGCCGCCGGAGAAAATGGTTTTATCCGCCAGTCTCATTGTCCGCCAATCAGGCTAAAATATGGACTTTTGCCGTCAGGCGTCATGCCGGACCGTATCGGAAAGATAAACGGCTTACGCCTTCCGTTTTTTCGGCGGCAGACGTTTATTTCCCCTTTTTTTCAAATTGACGTCTGTTTGATCGAAGAGATATACTAATCAATATTTTAGTACTAATATATTTTGTT
Organism: Paenibacillus cisolokensis; assembly: GCF_050481165.1. Taxonomy (NCBI): domain Bacteria; kingdom Bacillati; phylum Bacillota; class Bacilli; order Caryophanales; family Paenibacillaceae; genus Paenibacillus; species Paenibacillus cisolokensis. Next base: position 16,988 of record NZ_JBCNFP010000065.1, on the reverse strand, counting down.
CTAAGAGATTATCATTTGGAAAGGAGGGAGCGCTCGACGTGCCGGACAATGCGTTTATCGTGGAACTGTCAAATTACTTCCGGACGATCGTCGCCCATCTGACGAAGGAATGGAACAAGCGGATGGTCGACAACCTCAACTTCACGCAGACGAAAATGCTGTCTCTTCTGGACGCCAACGGACCGATGAAAGCGTCCAGGCTGGCGGAAGAGCTGTGCATGACGTCCGGCGCTTTAACCGGAATCGCGGATAAACTGATCGCATCCGATCATATCGTGCGGGAGCGGGACGAGAACGATCGCCGCGTCGTCTATGTCCGGATTACCGAAAAAGGCCGGCGGGCGCTTAAGGAAGTGCGCGTCAGGCAAAAAGAAACGCTCTCCCTGGTTTTTCAAAATTTGAGCCCCGAGGACGAGGCTCATCTGAGACGCATTTTCAAAAAAGTGATGAGTGCGCTGGAGCAGCGGCAAAAGGAGTAGAGAGAACGAATGGAACAATTGTCGGATAAACGAAAATTGACGATCATGATGGCTATTCTGGTTGCGATGTTTTTCGCGGCGATCAATCAGACGATCGTCAGCACCGCCATGCCCCTTATTATTGCGCAGCTCGGGGGAATGGACTATTACACATGGGTCATTACCCTTTACATGCTGACGTCCACGGTCGCCACCATACTGGTCGGCAAGCTGTCCGACATATACGGCCGCAAGCCCTTTATACTGACAGGCATCGTATTTTTTATTGCCGGTGCGTTTCTGACCGGATTGTCGCAAGACATCTTTCAGCTGATCGCCTATCGCGGCATTCAGGGAATCGGCGCCGGCATCATTATGGCGACCGCGTTCACGGCGGTCGGGGACTTGTATTCGCCCCGCCAGCGGGGCAAATGGACCGGCGTCATGACGGCCGTATTCGGCTTTTCCAGCGTGATCGGGCCGACGCTCGGCGGCTATATCGTGGAACATATGAGCTGGAAGTGGGTTTTCTGGATTTTCCTTCCGCTCGGTGTCGTCGCGTTTTTCATGATCCTGGCGCTGTTTCCGAAAGTGCCGCGCAAGCAATCGCAAACGATCGACTATGCCGGCTCCTTCTTCCTGACGGTGACGATCGTTCCGCTGCTTCTGGCCTTTTCGTGGGCGGGGACGAAATATGATTGGGATTCGGGGCAAATTATCGGACTGTTCGCCGGAGCGGCCGTTGCCCTGCTGATCTTCCTGTTCATCGAAACGAGGGCGAAGACGCCGGTGCTTCCGCTGTCGCTGTTCCGCAACGATATCGTGACGCTGTCCAATGTTATCGGCTTCCTGATGAATGCGGGCATGATGGGCGCGCTCATCTATATTCCGTTCTTTGTGCAGGGCGTGATGGGCGTATCGCCGAGCCATTCGGGCTTTGTTACGATGCCCATGTCGATCGCCATGGTCGTGACGAGCGCCATTGGCGGACAGCTGATCACGAAGACCGGCAAATACAAACATTTTGCTCTTATCGGCGTAATCTTGATGTTCGGCGGCATGCTCATTATGGCGTTTATGAACAGCATCTGGGTTGCGGTCGTCAGCATGATCGTATTCGGTTTTGGCCTCGGATTCGGCATGCCGGTATTTTCGATTGCGACCCAGAATGCGGTAACGCCTGACAAACTCGGCGTCGTAACGGCGTCGATGCAGTTGTTCCGCAATCTGGGCGGCACGATCGGCATTTCCGTCATGGGGTCGATTATGGCGTCGAGCATCGCTTCCAATCTGGCGAAGCTCGCCTCCGAGGGCGGCGGCTCGTTCGATCTGTCGAAGCTGGACCCCGCCGCGGCCGAGCGGTTTGCGCAGCTCCAGGATCCGCAGATGCTGCTCGATCATTCGGCGATCGCCGCCATGCGCGCCGAGCTGCCCGAGCAATGGATCGAGCCGTTCGACCGGATGATCGGCATGCTGCAGGACGCCTTGTCCTCTTCGCTATCCACGGTCTTCCTGGCGGGCAGCAGCCTGCTCGTCGTCGCTTTCGTCCTGACGTTGTTCCTGCGGGAAATTCCGCTGCGGACGACGAACCGGATGCCCGGGCAGGAGCAGGCGGGCGGAGAGACGGAAAGCGGTCAGAACCCGGCCGATACGAAGCGGCTTCAGCCGGAATGATGAGAAAATTTTTAAGTTGATTAAAATTTGTTCGGATTAAACTTCCTGCGGCTTCGGTTGTGCTACAATACAAGCCGTCGGCATGCCGACGGGGCGGCGTCACGGACAGTCGCCCGCAGCCGAAGGAGGGGAAGACATCATGAGAAAACAACTGTGTGCCATACTTTTCTTCGCGGTGCTTGCGCTTTGTTTTACCGTCGACAGTAAAGTCGAAGCGGCCCAACCGGCCACGCTTCGCATCGGAATGAGCGGCGCCGATGTGCCCGATCTGCAATTCCGTCTGAAAACGCTCGGATACTTTCAAACCGATATAACGAATTATTTCGGTCCGATTACCCGTAAGGCGGTCATCGCTTTCCAGAAAGATTACGGATTGACGCCGGACGGTATCGCTGGACCCCGAACATGGGCGATGTTGAAGCGGCATTCGGTCAATAAGCCCGAGCTTGACAAGCTGGCCCGCATCATCTATTCGGAGGCCCGCGGAGAGCCGTATAAAGGGCAGGTTGCCGTCGGTGCTGTCGTCATGAATCGCCTGAAGTCGCCGTTGTTCCCGAACACGCTGACGGGCGTCATTATGGAGCCTTACGCCTTTACGGCCGTTATGGACGGCCAGTACGGGCTCACTCCGAACGCGACGGCATACAAGGCGGCGCTCGACGCGGTCAGAGGCTACGATCCGACCGGAGGCGCGCTGTTCTATTATAATCCGAAGACGGCGACCAACAGCTGGATTCGCAACCGTCAGACAACGGCCGTCATCGGCAACCATGTGTTTGCGATATAAGATAGAATCGGACGGCATTGCCTGCCGTCGCCACTTAAGCAGCAAGATTGCTCGCGCATTCCGGGCGTGCCCGGCATGCGCTTTTTTTTTTCGTCGCAATATTAAATTTTCACCGTCTATTCAGCTTCTATTCATGTTGCGGTTATATACTGGAACAGGGACGAGCTTGCTCCGGACACGAGATCGACAGGGAGGGAACGGCTATTTTACAGCATTACCGACAAAACGCGCAGCAATGGAAGCATCTGCTGCTCACCTACAAATTTGCGCTGGATGAAATGAGTACGAAGCTGATGATTCTGAATGAGGAATTTCAGTTCGTCCATGATTATAATCCGATCGAACATATCAAGACGCGGTTGAAGACGCCGGAGAGCATCGTCGACAAGCTGCGCCGCAAAGGCTTCGAAGTGAACCTGGGCAACGCCAGGGCGCATATTCACGATATTGCCGGCGTTCGCGTCATTTGCTCGTTCTCCACCGATATTTACCGCATTTATGAGATGATTTGCGCGCAGAGCGACGTCACGATCGTACAGGTCAAAGATTATGTGCGGCAGCCGAAGCCGAACGGCTATCAGAGTCTTCATATGATCGTCGAAATTCCCGTTTTCCTGACCGACCGGATGGAAAGCGTTAAAGTCGAAATTCAGATCCGGACGATGGCGATGGATTTTTGGGCCAGTCTCGAACATAAAATTTATTACAAATACAATGCGAATGTGCCGGCCTCGATTCGGCGGCAACTGAAGGAAGCGGCCGATACGATCGCTTCGCTGGACGAGCAGATGCTGTCGCTGAACGAGGAGGTCCAGCAGTACCGTCCGGACTCGGACAGGACCGGCGGCCGGCCGGACATCCCGTTCGAGCTGCTGACATCCGGCGATAACGGCTCATGAAGACGAAAAGGAAGGGCTGCCCTGCAAACGGGGGCCCTTCCTTTCGCTGATCGGCGTATTCGCATCACTCCCGTTCCGGGAGGCTTTTCACGTAGCTGTCCGACATTCGCAGCAGCTTGAGCGCCCGCTCGAATTCATCTTTGGCGGCGAATCCTTTTCGGGCGCCCGGCAGCGGAATCGTCTGGCCGTCTTCGAACGACGCGCCGGGAATAAAAATGCCGGTGTCGTTAATGAACGAGCCCGAAGGCAAGTAGTAGCGCTCAGGCAGCAGATTGTGCGTCTCGTTCAACAAATCCTGGCCGAAATGAACCGTATCCTGCAGCGGCAAACCGACCAGATTGGCGACGGTCGGCATAATATCCATCTGTCCTCCGATCTGCGGCAACACTTGCGGCTCCAGCGCTCCCGGCGCGATGAGCAGCAGCGGGATATTGAGCATCTGGGTATAGTCGTAGGGGCGCCGGATCAGTTCCTCCATCAGCAGCAGATCGACGTCGGTCAGTGAATAGATCGGCACGCCCATATGATCGCCGTATATGACGAGCAGGCAATCGTCCCACAGTCCGTTCTTTTTCAATTCCTCGATGAACAGTCCCAGCGCATAATCGGCATAATTTTGCGACCGGAGATAATCGCCGACAAACGTATCATCGAACCGTTCCGGCAGATCGATCCGGTTTTTTCGTTCCGGCAGGTTGAAAGGGTGATGAGCGCTCATCGATATGACGTTGGCGTAGATCGGGCGGCCTTCCTTCGCCAGCTCGGCCAGCTCGGCGGCGGTTTTACGGTACAGCACTTCGTCGGAAGCGCCGAAATGGACGACATCTTCGTCTTCGAAAAAGTCCCGGTCGTAGTACTTGTCGAATCCGAGCGCCGCATATAGCTCGTCGCGGCTCCAGAATTGCACGTCGTTGGTATGGAACGTCGCCGATTGATAGCCGAGCCTGGCGGCAAGCAGCTTCGGAAGCGAGGGCAGCACCTTGTTGCCGTAAACCTGAGAAGCTGCGCCGTGCGGCGGAACATGCAGCGACGTATTCGTCATATATTCGGCGTCCGACGTATTGCCGGCTCCGGCCTGCTGATAGAAGCGCGGGAAATACAGGCCTTCCGCGGCCAGTTCATTAAGCACCGGCGTAATTTCCTGGCCGTCAACCTTGAGATGGATCAGGAAGTTTTGGAACGCTTCCAGCTGCACGACGATAATGTGGCGTCCCTTGGCCGCTTCCCAGCCGACAGGCTCCTCAGCGGCGCCGATTCCCTTCAGATGGCGAATCGCCTGCGGCGTAACCGATTCGGGCGGCACGTTGCCGGTCCTGGCTTCGTCCGGAATCATCTTGTATACCTCGTAGTTCAGAATGCCCATACGCTCGGCCTGCTTCAGCTCGTTTACGATATTCCGGTTCTGCCAGACGAGCAGCGCACAGACGAACAGCGTAACGGCGAGCAGTCCGCCGGCAAGCGCGGGACGGACGCGTACGGCGGCTAGCGATGCCCATGACCGCGTTTTGCGCCTGAACGCAAGCAGCAGCGCGATAAGGACAATATCGGTATAGATGAGCAGGAAATAGGGATGAAGCAGCTGAAAGACGCTCCCTTTCACTTCCGCCACTTGTCCGACCTGACGCAGCGCGTGCCAGGTGACAATAATACCGAAATATTTATAGTACATAATGACAGCGAAATAAACGGTGGTCAGCAGCGTGTTCACGATCAAATATACGGCTAGTTTGCGGCGCGAAGCGAACAGCTCGATCAGCGCAAAAGCCGCCCAAACGGACGGAAGTCCGGTCAGCAGCGGCTTCCAGCTCCAGCCATCGCCAAATATGACCCACCACGCCATATACATTTTGAGAATCATCAGCACAGAAAAAAGAACGAATGGCTGCAACCAAAAGCTTTTGCGAAACATATCCGAAAGATTCTCCTTAAAACAAGAAATGGAAACTAATTATTTAGTTTAGCGATATAACGGAAGAATTACAACCTGTGACGGCCAACGCTGCGGGAACCGGAAGCCGGAACCGAAAGCCGGGCCCGATTCCATGGCCGTCTTCCGCTATTCCGGATATGCACGGTAAAGCAAGTTGCTTGCAGCTTCGCGACAAGGTGGGAAGGGGAGGCACGCGGATGGATACCGCCGGAGGCGGTGCAGGCGCAACGGCCGGAGGAAACGGGCGAGGACACGGTCAAGGCTTGCGGCCAGGCGATGTCGGACAGGTTGTGCCATGCCTTGCCGATCATGCGATGCTGGGCAGGTTGTGCCGGCCATGCGATGCCAATAAAATGATGCCGGGTCTAGTGGTGTCGATCAGGCGATGCCGATGATGCGATGCCGGTCAGGATGGTGCTGGCCGGTCGGTGCCGGACAGGGTGTGCCCGTCAGGTAGTGCTGGTCAGGCGATGCCGTCTAGGAAACGGACAGGCGGCGTTTCCCGTCCGGGCGAACCGCCCGCCGCTTCAGACCAGCGAAGCGGCGGCAACCGTTTGGCGGCGCGTCTTGCCGTGGGGAATGCACAGCGGCGTCCCGTACAGCGGGTCGGGAATGACTTCGCATTTCAGCTGGAACGCCTCTTCCATTAATTTGGCGTCGACGACAGATTCCGGACGCCCCTGGGCCAGAATGCGGCCGTCGCGGATGGCGACGATATGGTCCGCATAGCGGCAGGCGAGATTGATGTCATGCAGCACCATGACAACGGTGCGGCGCCGGTTGATATTCAAGTCGTACAGCAAATCCAGCACTTCGATCTGATGCGTCATATCGAGATAGGTGGTCGGTTCGTCCAGCAGAATGACCGGCGTCTCCTGCGCAAGCGTCATGGCGATCCAGGCGCGCTGCCGCTGGCCGCCGGACAAGGCGTCGACGGGACGTTCCGCCAGCTCGCGCATGCCGGTCGCTTCGAGCGCCGCCTCGACTGCCGCTTCGTCCTCGCGGGACCATTGCCTGATCCAGCTTTGGTATGGATAGCGGCCTTGCTTCACCAGCTGCAGCACGGTCAGTCCTTCCGGAGCCGTCGGGCCCTGCGGCAGGATGGCCAGCTTCTTGGCGACTTCCTTCGTCGACATGCGGGCGATATCGCCTCCGTCGAGCACGACGGAACCGCGCTGCGGCCGGAGCAGCCGGGCCATGGAGCGAAGGAGCGTCGACTTGCCGCATCCGTTGCTGCCGATCAGGACCGTTATTTGTTCTCTCGGAACCGTCAGGTTCAAATTTTCGAAAATATAATCGCCGCCGTACGACAGTCCAAGTCCTTTTGCTTCCAAAGCACCCATCCCGAAACACCCTTTCCGTTTATGTTCGATTCCTGTTCCGATACAGCAAGTAGAGGAAAAACGGGGCGCCGATCGCCGCCGTGAATACCCCGGCGGGCACATCACGCGGCAGGAAGGCGGTGCGCGCCGTCAAGTCCGCCGCAAGCAGCAGAATCGAGCCGATCAGTGCGCTCGCCGGAAGCAGGCTGCCGAAGGACGGGCCGACCAGCTTGCGGGCGATATGAGGCGCCATCAGCCCGATGAAGGCAATCGCCCCGCCGATTGCGACAGCCGACCCTGCCAGGGCTACTGCGAGGACGAGCAGCAGCAGGCGCTGCTTCTGCACATGCGCACCGGCGCTTGCGGCAACTTCGTCGCCCAGTGCCTGAATGTTGACATTGCGCGACTGCAGCCAGGTAAGCGGCAGCAGAACGGCGAGCCATGGCAGCAGCGTCGCGACGTCGGTCCACGATGTGCCGTAGATGCTGCCGGTCATAAAGGTGAGCGAGCGGTTGGCCAGCTGCATAGGGCCGGATATGATGAACATGTAAGACACCGATTTGACGGCGGCCGATACGCCGATGCCGATCAGGACGAGCCGAAGCGGCGATACGCCCCTCTTCCAGGCCAGCACGTACAGCAGCGTCGTAATGACGAAGGCGCCGGTTATGGCCGCAATCGGCATCCACTGGATCGGAACGGTGCCGGCGAAGATGAAGATGAATAGGACCGCGCCGAGCGAAGCGCCTTCCGTTATGCCGATGACGTCCGGGGACGTGAGCGGATTGCGCACGATGCCCTGCAGCACCGCTCCCGCCATGGCCAGCGCGGCGCCGACGAGGGTCCCGATGATCACGCGCGGCAGCCGGATCTGCTCGATGATCGTCTGATTCATCGGCTCGGCCTGGCCGAACAGCGCCTTGATGACGACAAGCGGCGGAACGTACTGGCTGCCGACTCCGATGCTGACGACGAACAGTACGGCGCAAAACAGGAACAGCGCAGCGATCGTCCATAACGCCCGGTATTCCGCCAGAAACGAGATGCGCGAGAAGCGAAGCGGACGATATTTGCTCATTAGACGCGCCTTCCTTTCCTGGCAATATATACGAAGAACGGAACGCCGACGACGGCCGTCATGACGCCGACCGGCACTTCCTTCGGCATGGCGATGTACCGCGACCCGAGATCGGCGGCCGTGAGCAGCGTACCGCCAAGCAAGGCGCAATAGGGGACAATCCAGCGGTAATCGCTGCCAACCAGAAAACGGACGATGTGCGGTACGATAATGCCGACAAAAGCGACCGGCCCGGCCACGGCGACCGAGCTGCCGGCCAGCAAAATAACCGCCGCGACGGCCGACGTTTTGACAAGCGCCGTCCGCTGGCCGAGCCCTTGGGCAAGCTCGTCGCCCATCGCCAGAACGTTCAAATGGCGGGTCAGAAATAGCGCCGCCGCCATACCGGCGCCCATGTACGGCCAGACGGCCATAAGCTGTTCCATGTTCCGGCCGGCGACCGATCCGACAAGCCAGACAAGCACCTGATCGAACATTTTGCCGTCGGCCAGCATCATGCCCTGGGTCAGAGAATGGAAGAAGGCGGCCATCGCGGCCCCGGCAAGCGTAATCTTGATCGGCGACATGCCGTCTCTGCCGAGGCTGCCGAGCGCGAATACGATGGAGCCGCTGACGGCGGCGCCGATCAGCGCCACCCAGGTGAACGCTTGCAGACCGGATATGCCGAGCCACCCGGAAGAGAGGATAATGAAGAATGCCGCTCCGGAATTCACCCCCAGCGTACTGGGGGAAGCGATCGGATTGCGCGTGACGACCTGCATGATCGCCCCGGCAACCGCGAGACAAGCGCCGACCGATGCTGCGATCAGCGCGCGCGGCACACGGGCTGTCTGTATGATAAGATGTTCGTTGCTTCCGTCATAATGGATGAACGAATCGACGACGGTCCCCAGCGGAATATCCGTCACGCCGAATATGATGCTGCACAAGACGGCTGCCGTCAGTGCGATTGCTGATGCGAGGAGGCCGATTGCCTTCATAAGCGCCCACTTTCCGTACGTTTCGGGAAGCCTGCCACACGCGCAGTTCCCGGATTGTTGATCGATTGAATGCAGTATCATTCTAGTGGATGGGCAACAGGGCTGTCAATGATTTTGAGAATCGTTCTCAAAATTTTGTTGACAGCGAATGAAGGCTGCCTTATAGTTTTGACTTGGAAATGATAATCGTTTTCGGTCGAAACGGTTTTGAAACGACAGGAGGAATATAGGATGGCATTCAAAAAAGACAAAACGGCAGTCCGCCGCGGTGCGGTATGGTGGATGGCGGCAGTACTCGTACTTATGGCGATTCTGGCCGGATGCGGGGGAGAGAAGGGCGATGCCGGAAGCAGCCGGCAACCAGCGGCGAGCGAAAGCGGCAGCGCCGGAGGAGAGAACGGCAACGCTGGGGGAGAGAGCGGAAGCGCCGGCGGGCAAACCGGAAACGGTGGAGATGCGACCCGCGTCGTAGAGCATGCGATGGGATCGGCCGAAGTAAGCAGCAATCCGCAACGGGTCGTTGTGCTGACGAACGAGGGAACGGAAGCGCTGCTCGCGCTTGGCGTCAAACCGGTCGGCGCCGTCAAGTCGTGGACGGGCAATCCGTGGTACGATCATATCAAGGACCAGATGGAAGGCGTAACCGAGCTGGGCGAAGAAAGTCAGCCGAATATCGAGCTGATTGCGGGCCTGCAGCCGGATCTCATTATCGCCAACAAGATGCGGCATGAAAAAATTTACGAGCAGCTCAAAGGGATCGCTCCCACGGTAATGGCGGAGGATCTTCGCGGCGAATGGCAAAACAACTTCAAGCTGTATGCCGAAGCGCTGAACAAAAAGGCGGAAGGCGACAAGCTGATCGCCGATTTCGACAAGCGGATCGAGGACTTCAGGACGAAGGCCGGCGACAAGGTGAAAGAGACGGTATCCGTCGTCCGGTTCATGGACGGCAAGACGCGCGTATACCATACCAATACGTTCTCCGGCGTTATCTTCGGCAAAATCGGCTTGGCCCGCAATGAGATGACGCTGAACAGCAAGGAGACGTTCGTCGACGAAATTACGAAGGAACGGATTCCGGAAGTCGATGCCGACCGGCTCTTCTACTTTACGTACGACGTCGGCGACGGCAAAGCGAACAAAACCGAAGAGGAATGGACGAGCGATCCGCTGTGGCAAAATCTTTCCGCCGTTAAAAACGGACGCGCCTACAAAGTAAGCGACGCGATCTGGAATACGGCGGGCGGTATCCTGGCGGCCAACCTGATGCTCGACGAGCTGTACGAGATCTACGAGCTTCCGAAGTAACGGCAGATTAGGCCGGTTCGGTACTCGGCTATAAGACAGAAAAAGATCGGCACCGACCGTATGCACGGAGGGCCGATCTTTTTTTTATCGCCTTATTGAGCCGGGGCCGCTTCGGTTTCCAGCGTGTTCGTAATTTTCGCGTTGGCGCGAAGCTCCTGGAGCCAGCTCGGGGCGAGCGATTGAATTTCCTGTTCGACAAGCAGCGCGCGAATTTCTTCCTTCTTCTCCGCCAGCGTCGGATTGGTCGCAGCCTTGCGATCCGTCACTTTAATGATATGATAGCCGCTGGGCGATTTGACGATGCCGCTCACTTCTCCGGGCTGCAGCGCGAACGCCGCATCCTCGAACTCCTGGTGCATCCTGCCGCGCGGGAAAAAATCGAGATCGCCGCCATTGTCCTTCGACCCGGGGTCTATCGACTTCTCCTTGGCCAGCGCGGCGAAATCGGCTCCGCCGTCCAATTCCTTCTTGATCGCCTCGGCTTCCTCCTCGGTCTCGACCAGGATGTGAGAAGCTCTTACCTGCTCGGGCGTCGCGAATTGATCTTTATTTTCATTATAATATTCGCTGACTTCCTGGTCGGTCACATCGGTCCGGGGCTCAAGCAGCTTCCGGATCTTGACCTGCAGCGGCATCTGCTCCCGCAAATCGTCCTCGGTCATGCCGCTTTGGGCGAGCGCCAGCTCGTAGTCCTGCTCGGAAGGGAAGTTCGCTTTGATCTGTTCGATTTCCTTGTCCAGATCGGCTTCGGTTACGGTAAGACCTTGGCGGGCCATCTCCTGATCGATCAGTTTTTCCGTAATCAGGTTGTCAAGCGTTTGCCGGCCGTTGCTCTCCACCAGTTTGTCGTACAGCTCGTCCTTGCTGATTTTGTCGCCGTTGACGGTCGCTACCGCTTTGCTTCCGTCGCTGCCGAACGGGGGATTGACCGCAACCAGCACGATGAGCGCCGCGGCGAGCGCGATGGTCGCCACCTTCCACGCCATGCCGCCGCCCTGCTTTCCGTTTTTCACTCCGGCCGCCTGGCCCCGGTCTTCGGCCCGGTCATCGTCATCCTGCTCGAAGTCGTCGCCGTCCGCCCGATCTTCCGTTTCACCCGGCAGTTCGTCGTCCGTCCAACGATCCCTGCGTTCGTTTTCAGTCGTTTCGAGCTCTTCGGGCCGCTTGTCTTTCTCTGTCATCGATAATGGAACTCCCTTTCTGTAATCGGAATGGATAGTCTCGGTGTTACGCTTGTCTGAAAGCAACTATACCAGAATCGGCCAGCAAAAACATTAATTCCAGATAAAAAAAACGGATTCGCAGCCGGATCGCGATGAAAAATGGCCGGGAAACGCCGGGAAGCGGGGAGCGAGGAGAAATTTTTGGAAGACGGTGCTTCGTCACCCAAAAGCTGTGATATAATAAAAATGTAAAGGTTCACGGATAATGGAAGCAGTTTTCACAGCCGCTCGCTGTGACGGCTGCTTCCGCTGTTTGTGCGGCGGCTGTTGACAAACGAATAAGGGATGTGAGAGCAAATTGAGAGGAAGCAGACTGCTGCGGACGCATCTGCGCTCGCATTTGCCGGCGTATCTCCTGGCGGTGTCCATGATGGCTGCGGCCAACGTCATCCACGCATTGTTTCCGAGCGTGCTTAAAGATTTTACCGATGCGTTGGAGACGAACGGCCTGTCGGCGGCAGCGATCCGGCGCTACAGTTTGCTGCTGCTCGCGATCGGCGTCGGTTACGGCGTCCTGTTCGGTCTGGGGCAAATCGTCAATCACCGGCTCGGCAGACTGTTCGAGTACACGGTCAGAGAGAAGTTGTTCGGCCATTTTACGAGGCTCAGCGAGCAATTTTTTTCCCGAAACGGAATCGGCAAGCTGCTCAGCTACGTCATGAACGATGTGACGGCCGTGCGCGAATCGATCGCCAACGGCGTCAACCAGATGACGAACGCCTCGGTTCTGCTCGTATCCGTCGTCGTCATGATGACGCTGAGCGACATCCCGCTCGGCCTGATCGGGGCGTGCGTGCTGCCGCTGCTTGTCATTCCGTTTCTCGTCGTCTATTTCGGCCCGCGCATCCGCAACCGCTCCCGCCAGGTGCAGGAGTCGCTGGCGGCGATGACCGAATCGGCCGAGGAGCAGTTCGGCGGCATTCGCGTAACGAAGACCTTCGCCGCCGAGGAAGTGGCGCAGACGCGGTTCGGCGAGACGGTCGACCGCATCCGCGACAATCAGCTGAAGCTCGTGCGGATGGCTTCGCTGTTTCAGGCCGCGCTGCCGTTCACGGGAGCGCTTTCGCTGGCCGTGGCCATCGTGTACGGGGGGTATCTCGCCATGCACGGGCAGTTGTCGCTCGGCAGCTTCGTGGCGCTCAGTCTCTATTTGCGCATGATCGTGACGCCGCTGCAGCAGATCGGCAACGTCATCAATACGATCCAGCGGTCGCGCGCCTCGCTCGAGCGGCTGAACAAGCTTCTTGAGGAGCGGCAGGACATTCAGGAGGAAGGCCGTGCAAAGCTGCCGGACGCTTCGTCGATCGGGCTGGACATTCGCGGCCTGTCGTTCCGTTACCCGGACTCGGACCGCGACGCGCTCTCCGACCTGCACATCCGGCTTGCGCCCGGCAAGACGCTGGGCATCGTCGGACGGACGGGCAGCGGCAAGACGACGCTGATGAAGCTGCTGCTGCGGATTTACGATCCGCCGCGGGGCACGATATTTATCGGCGGACGGGACGTTCGCGATTTGTCGCTGGAAAGCCTCCGGCTTGCGATCGCCTATGTACCGCAGGACGGCTTCCTGTTCAGCACGACAATCCGCGACAACATCGCGTTCCATAACCGCAATGCGGACGATGCCGACGTGGAGGAAGCGTCGAAGTTGGCGGAAATTTATAACAGCATTGCGGGTTTTCCCGACCGGTTCGCGACCCGGCTCGGAGAGCGCGGTCTGACGTTGTCCGGCGGACAGCGCCAGCGTACGAGCCTGGCCCGCGGTTTTGTCAAAAATGCGCCGATCATGATTCTGGACGACAGCGTCAGCGCCGTCGACGCGGTGACGGAATCGAACATATTGGCCAATTTGCGAAGAGCGCGGGAAGGACGTACGAACATCATCATTGCCCATCGCATCAGCGCCGTTCGGCATGCCGATGAAATTATCGTGCTGGAGGAAGGACGGATCGCGGAGCGGGGCACGCATGACGAACTGCTGCGCAAAGGCGGCTATTATGCGTCCCTGCACGCCATACAGGAGGAGGGCGAGTACGTTGAAGGTTTCTGACGCTGCCCGAAGTCCGCAGCCGGACCGCAAGCAGGCGGCAGAGGGCGTGCAGGCGCCTATGAGCAAGGAGCACCGCAAGCAGGCGTTTCGCGCGCTGCTGGCCTATGCGAAGCCGCACCGGCGGACCTTCGTCGCCGTTCTGTTCTGCTCGCTGTTCGCGATATCGGCCGACCTGCTTCAGCCGTATCTGGTGAAGGTGGCCATCGACGACAGGCTGCTGGCCGGCGAAGGGGGCTTCGAACAGTTGCTGCTGCTCGGCGGCATCTATTTGCTGCTTGCCGTTATCAGCTTCCTGTTCGCGTATTTGCAGTCGATTCTGCTTCAGAAGGCCGGGCAGAGCATCGTCGCCCGGCTGCGCAAAGATTTGTTCCGCCATATATCCGGCCAGTCGATGTCGTTTTTCGACCGGCATCCGATCGGCAGTCTCGTGACGAACGAATCGAGCGATACCGAGACGATCAACCAGTTTTTCACCCAGGTGCTGGTCAGCGTCGTCCGCGACGGCCTGATGATTGTGCTGGTCGTCGTCTTCATGTTCTCGCTCGATACGCGGCTTGCGCTGTTCAGCCTTCTGCTGTTCCCGGTCATCTTCGGCATCGCGCTGGCGTTCCGGACGATGCTGCGTTCGTCCTATCAGCGGGCGCGGGCGCAGCTGTCGCGGCTGATCGCGTTCGTGGCGGAAAATTTGGCGGGCATGAGCCTGATCCAGGCTTTCCACCAGGAGAGGGAGCAGCGGCGGCAATTCACAGACCGCAACCGGCAATATTTGAAGGAAAACTTGCGGGAAGTGCAGGCTTCCGTGATGTTTAACCGGTCTTTCGAAATTCTCGGCAACGTTTCGGTCGCCCTGATCGTCTGGCTCGGCGGCATGGCGGTTTTCAACCATCAGCTGGAATTTGGCGTGCTGTACGCATTCATCAATTACATCCGGCAGTTTTTCCAGCCGATCAACCAGATTACGCAGCAGTGGAATACGCTGCAATCGACGCTTGTGTCGATGGACCGGCTGTGGCGCATATTCTCCGTTCAACCGGAGGTTCGCGACCCGGAGCCGGCCGAGGCGAAAGAGCTTGCCGCCGTCAAGGGCAAGGTTGATTTCAACCGCATCCGCTTCTCATATGTCGACGAGCAGGAAGTGCTTCACGGTCTCGACCTGCACATCCAGCCCGGCGAGTTCGTCGGCATCGTCGGCACGACGGGCGCGGGCAAGAGCTCGCTCGTCAACCTGCTTGCCCGGTTTTATGACGTGAAGAAAGGAAGCGTCGAAATTGACGGCGTCGACATCCGGAAATTGCCGCTCGATACCCTGCATCGGATCGTCGGTCTCGTTCAGCAGGAGCCGTTCCTGTATTCGGGTTCGATCATCGACAATGTGCGGTTGTTCCGGCAGGAGATATCCCGGGAAGAGGTCATTCGCGCCTGTAAGCTCGTGGGAGCGCATACGATGATCCAGCGGCTTCGCAACGGATACGATGCCAAGCTGTCCGAACGGGGCAGCGGCTTGTCGGCGGGCGAACGCCAGTTGATCTCGTTCGCGCGCATTCTCGTGTTCCAGCCGAAAATTCTAATTCTGGACGAAGCGACCGCCAATCTGGACTCCCATACGGAACGGCTCATTCAGAACGCGCTCAGCATCGTGTCCGAAGGGCGGACGACGCTCGTCATCGCCCATCGGCTGTCGACGATCCAGCATGCGGACCGGATTATCGTCATGAAGGACGGACGAATCGAAGAAGAAGGCACGCACAGCTCGCTGCTGGCCCGGAACGGTTATTACGCCGAGCTGTACCGTCATTCGCGCAAAGGCCGGGCGGCCAGCACGCCGTCCTGATTCCGGATCGAGCGCGGACGAACCGTTCGCGAGCTTAGCCGTTCACAATCTCGCCGCCGTTGATGTGCATCATCTGCCCGGTCATGTAAGACGAGTCGTCGCAGGCGAGGTAGACGTACGCCGCGGCCAGCTCCGCCGGTTGGCCGGGCCGGCCGAGCGGCGTATCCGAGCCGAAAGACGCGACCTGATCGGCCGGGAAGGTGGACGGAATGAGCGGCGTCCAGATCGGGCCGGGCGCTACGCCGTTGACGCGGATGCCTCTGCCTGCGAGATGGACGGCCAACGCCCGGGTGAAGGAGACGACCGCGCCTTTCGTCGCCGAATAGTCGATCAGATTCGGACTGCCCTTGTAAGCGGTGACGGACGCCGTATTGATGATCGCGGCGCCTTGGCCGAGATGGCCGAGCGCGGCCCGGGTCAGATGGAACATCGCGAATACGTTCGTCCGGAATGTACGTTCCACCTGCTCGGCCGTCACATCCTCGAATTTGGCCTGCGGATGCTGCTCCGCCGCGTTATTGACGAGCACGTCCAGCCGGCCGAGGCCGGATACCGTCTGCTGAACAACGTTCCGGCAGAACGCTTCGTACCCGATATCGCCGGGAATGAGCAGACATCTGCGCCCTTCTTCCTCGATTTGCCGCTTCGTTTCTTCGGCATCGACGTGCTCGTTCAGATAGACGACGGCAACGTCCGCTCCTTCCTTGGCGAATGCCACGGATACGGCACGCCCGATGCCGCTGTCCCCTCCTGTCACGATGGCGACTTTGCCGGCCAGTTTGCCGGACGCCCGGTAGGGCGAGGCTTCGAATACCGGCCTCGGATTCATCTCCGTTTCCAGCCCCGGCTGGCGGTTCTGATGCTGGGGCGGGTTGATCTGCTTCTGTCCTGAATTTTGCGGCATCGCTTGCCATCCTCCTTGCTTTCGTATGTGCCTATTTTGAAGCTTCCCTGGCATAATTATGCATTTTGCAAACCGGATTTCCGGGAGGAGACGCGTATGAACGATCGTAGGGATGCCGAACAGATGCCGCTGTTGGACATGCGGGAGGCGCTCGAGCATCTGTCCGGCAAGACGCAGCTGTACATTCATATGTTGGCCGTCTTTCGCAAGGAGTACGCCGATGTCGACGCGCATCTGGAGGAGCTGCTGCGGGAAGGAGACGGCGCGCAGGCCGCGCGGCTTGCTCATAAGCTCAAAGGCGCTGCCGCCCATATCGGCGCCGGCCGGCTGTCCGGACTGGCGGGGGAACTCGAGCGCCGTCTCGCCGGTCATGCGCGGCATGATGACGCCGCCCGTTTGCTCGCACAATTGAAGACGGCGTTGATGGCGTCGCTGGAGGAGATCGGGCGGACGGCGGAGCGTCTGACGCAGCGCTAACAATTTGCTAACAATCTATTGTACGGAGGAGCGTTTTTTAATATAGTTAAACCTGAATTTCGAAAGT
>NZ_JBCNFP010000064.1:0-79817 GCF_050481165.1 Paenibacillus cisolokensis | reverse complement strand
CAAACTATTGTACATCATCCTATCCCTTGTCGAATAACTGCATTCCGTGCAATATCTCCCGGTGTTGAGAGCCGAATTACGTCATTTTGTTGCATGAAATACATCTAAATCGGTACAATCGGGCAAAAATGTCTCCTCCTATGCCGATTAACTGCATTCTGTGCAATGATTTCCGGTATCGAAAGTCGAATGATGCAGTTTTATTGCACAAAATACACCTAAATCGATATAATCGGACAAAATGACCTGCCCTATGCCGAGTAACTGTATCGAGTAACTGTATTCTGTGCAATGATTCCCGGTATTGAAAGTCGAATGACGTAGTTTTATTGCACAAAATACACCTGACTCGATACAATTGGACCGATATCCCCCGCCCCGGCGATCAATCATTGTATTTTATACAATAATTGGCGGCATGCAGGCCTGATGAGCATCTTTTTATTGTATAAAATACACCCAAAATCGGCTTCATCGGCCGCAAAGGTTCCTTCTGATCCGGCAGATCCAATCTTACAGATATTGAAAACCAACTTTCATTCGTTTCCGCCCGGAATAGAGCGATTCAGCAGCCTCCCGCCCGTATTTCGGGTCTGCGTTTGCGTTTCCCCGCGTTGGGATTGCGTTTGCATTTTCCCGCGTTTCGATCTACGTTTGCGTTTAACCCCGCGTTTCACCCTGTTCGGATATTTGTGTTTGTTCCATCATCGTTTGGATACTGCGTTCGTTCCATTATCGTTCAGGTACTGCATTCGTTCCATCATCGCTCTGGTACTGCGTTCGTTCCATCATCGCTCTGGTACTGCGTTCGTTCGTCTTCCCCCCGCCTTCGTCCGCCCGAACTATGGAGCGCCAGCCAGCAGAACAACAAAATCCAGTAGTATCCGTACGACATATCGAAGTCGATGGCGGCATGCGTCAACAGCACGACCGGAACGGCGAGCATTGCCGCGTCGCGTCTGCCTATACGCAGCAGGAATGCGCCCAGCATCGCAAGGAAGACGGCCAGTCCAACCGCACCGAGATCAAGCGCCACGTTCAAGTAACCGTTATGTACCTCGCCGCTGACGTACGGTTCGCGCTGAACCGAGGCGTACTGCGCCCGCCAAGTGCCGCCTCCCTGTCCGAACAGCGGCGCCTCCTTCAGCAGTGTCCAGCCATCCATGTAATAGGCAAGCCTCGCAACAGCCGTCCCGCTGCGTCCTTCCCCTTCCACTCTGACTTCAACGGCGCTCCACACCGTCCAAAAGGCAATACAGAAACCTATCGTGAAAATAGGCCACGCGATCGCCGCCAGACGCCTGGAAGCCGGAACTGCTATCGCCGCAGACTCACCGGGGGTGCCGGCGGCTCCAAGGCCCTCGCCGCACTCGCCCGATACGCTCATGGCGCGGCCGCCCGGCGCGGCGGCTCCGGCGCTCTCGCCACGCTCGCCCGATACGCTCATGGCGCGGCCGCCCGGCGCGGCGGCTCCGGCGCTCTCGCCACGCTCGCCCGTGACGCTCATGGCGCGGCCGTTCGGCGCGGCGGCTCCGGCGCTCTCGCCACGCTCGCCCGCCACGCTCCTGGCGCGGCCGGCCGGCGCGGAGGCTCCGGCGCTATCGCTACGCTCGCCCGATACGCTCATGGCGCGGCCGCCCGGCGCGGCGGCTCCGGCGCGCTCGCCACCCCCGCCCGTCACGCTCCTGGCGCGGCCGGCCGACGCGGCGGCTCCGCCTCCACCTTCGGCGGCAACGGCCGCCAGCTTGCGGTTCAGGCCAAACAACGCCGCGCCTCCAATCGCCAAGGCGGCAACGGCCAAAGCCGCTTCCGCGCCCGGCGGCGCGGAGCGCCACAGGCCGGCTATGCCGCCGCCGCTTGCCGCCTCTCCGTAACCGGCGGCGGCATGGCCGGGCCCGGCGGCGAGCGCCAGCCGGTAGCCGATTGCGCCGGCGGCGGCCAGCGAGCCGCTGCAAGCTAGCCAGCGCAGCCGTTCTTCGCTGCGATGCAGAAGCAGGCCGGCCAGCCAGCCGACGGCAAAGGCAAGCCATGCTCCGCGGGACTCGGTCAGCAGCATAGCGGCAAAGCAGAACGGAGCGGTACAAGCCGACCAGGCAGAGGCCGCAGCCCTGCGTTCCCGGACAAGCAGCGCGAGCTGCCACAAGACGAACGCGCCTGCCGCCGCCCCATACATGTTCGGGTATTGAAAGAAACCGCCAAGCCGCGCCCCGGTCGCCGACAACCGCTCGTCTCCGGAAAGCATGACCATCCCGGGATGTTGCATCCAGCCGAACCAGCCGGCCAGGCCGCCGGCGGCAAGCAGCGCTCCGGCCAGCTGCAGGCTGGCTGCAAGCCAAAGGCGAAACCGGCCGTCCTCGAGAAACATCAGGACAACTAGCAGAAAGCCCGCATAGGCCGACCAGCGCAGCCCCTGTTCGATCGTCGCCTGCCAGGACGCCGGCCCCCGAAGCAGCGAAAGCGCATAAAGCGCGGAGACGCCAAGAGGCCCGGCCGCGGCGGCATAATGGCTCAGCGCGGCCTTCCTTCGCTCCCCGCTTAACCGCCCTTTAAGCCGCGCAAGCCGCCATGCCATCCCGCATGCCGCCAGCGCCCCCGCCGCGCTCAGCATCATGCCGATCCGGTAAAACGCCGTTTCGAAGTACAGCCCGCTGCGGAACATGGCAACCGCGAGCACCGCCGCAATCCAGAAGGCGGCAGCCGCCCGAATGACGACGGACAACGCCATCGCCTCCTTCTCTATCATCATACCTGCCGCATATTGTTATAGCTTATAGTTTTTCCATATTTGCGGAGCGGCAGACCCGCCCAATGCCCCCAAGCCGGACCGGCAGCACGCAAAACTTTTTCCTCCCCCTCGTCGTTCTTTTTCATGTATGAACACTGGCAGGAGGAACGACATGATCGAACTGAACCGACTCAAACACTCGTTTACGCTCGGCCGCAAAGGCAACGAAAGGCGCGTCCCGGTGCTGCGCGGCATCGACATGCGTGTCGGCAAGGGAGAAATCGCCACGCTCGTCGGCCGGAGCGGGTCCGGCAAGTCGACGCTGCTGCACCTGATCGGCGGCTTTCTTCGCCCGACGGAAGGCTCCATCCGCATCGGCGGGCAAGACGTCACCGCGTTTACCGAAGGACAATGGGCCGATTTCCGGCTGTCGCATATCGGCTTTGTCTTTCAGAATTTTCAACTTATTCCCGGCATGACCGCCTATGAAAATATCGAGCTTCCCCTGGTGCTCCGCGGCCTTTCAGCAAGCGTGCGGCGCAATCGCGTCAAGGAGGCGATGGAGCGGCTCGGCATCGCGGATTACGCCGACCATTATCCCGCCGAACTGTCGGGCGGACAGCAGCAGCGCGTCGGCATCGCCCGCGCGCTCATTCTCGATCCGCCGCTGCTGCTGGCGGACGAGCCTACGGGCAGCCTGGACAGCGAAAACGAAGAGCAATTTCTGCGGCTGCTGCGCGAGCTGAACGAAGAGCGCGGCCTCACGCTGCTTGTCATTACCCATGACGAGCGAGTCGCCGCTATCGGCAGCCGCCGGTTTCGCATGGAAGACGGCCTTCTGTCGGAAATCGCCGCCGAAGCCGAAAAGGAGGAAGCGCTGCGATGAAAATGGCCGATAAAATCCGGTTCGTCAGGCAGAACATGAAGAAGAACAAATCGCGCATTTTCATGACCGTGCTCGCGACGGCGATCGGCTGCGCGTTTCTGATCATGATCGCGTCCGTCGCCTTCGGCCTGCAGAAGAGCTTTGTCGACGAGCTGCTCCGGGACCGGCTGCTGACCGAAATCGATCTGTACAACAGCATGAAAGACGGCGAGCCTTCCCCGATCACCGCGGAAGATGTGCGCCGGATCAGCGCCATGGAAAGGGTCAAGGCGGTCACGACCCATTATATGAAAAGCGGAGAAGTGGAGCTCGACGGTTTTGAGACGATGACAACGCTCGTCTTTACCGATTTCGAACAGGAGAAAGCCGCCAACCTGGAGCTTGAAGAAGGCCGTATGCCGGAGTCGGGCAGCGAGATTGTCGTCGGCTACCATCTGGCGGAACATCTGAAAAATAAACAGGGAGCCTCCTATTCGGGCCGTCTGCTCGATGCGGAAGTAACCGTAACGGGGCTGGCGATGGACCCCAAAAAGAACGAAATGATCGAATCCGGCGAAGCCAGACTGAAAGTCGTCGGCATTCTGAAGAAGCCCGCAAACGAAAGGAACATGGAAACGCATGTCATGATCGCCCAGTCGCTGATGCCGTCGTTTTTGCTGCAGGACGAAGATATCGGCAGTCCGCAAGCGAAAGCTTACGCCGCAAGCGCGGAAGTCGTTGCGGCGCTGGCGAAGGAACTGCGCGAACAAGGGTATTCCCTTTATACCGCTGCCGATTCGGTCAACCAAATGGAAACGATCTTCCTTGTCATGAAGATCGGTCTCGTATTTGTCGGCACGATAGCCGTCCTGATCGCCTCCATCGGCATTTACAACACGATGACGATGGCCGTTACCGAACGGGCGCAGGACATCGGGATCATGAAAGCGGTCGGCGCCCATCCCAGGGCGATCCGCAGCATCTTTCTGATCGAGAGCTCCGGCATCGGCGTCATGGGAGCATTGATCGGCACCGTTATAGCTTACGGCCTGAGCGCGGCCGTCAACATCGCGCTGCCGCCGATCATCGCCGCGGCGTTGGACAGCAAGCCGCCGGAAGGCTTTGTATTCTCGTACATTCCGCTTTCCCTGACGCTGCTCAGCGTCGGCATCAGCGTAGGCGTCGCCGTTCTGTCCGGCATGCGCCCCGCCGAGCGGGCGGTTCGCATCGACGTGCTTCGCGCGCTGCGCCGGGATATATAGCGCCACAACGCCGGCATAAACCGTCACAGCGCCCGCATAAACCGTCACAGCATCGGCATAAACCGTCACAGCATCGGCATAAACCGTCACAGCGCCCGCATAAACCGTCACAGCATCGGCATAAACGACGGGAAGCGCGCTCCCCCTAACCGGAGGATGCGCGCTTCCCGTCGTTTTGTTGCTTCATCTGATAATATGCCGCCACCTGCTCCCGCAGGATGAACGCCCGGAGCGAACGTACCTGCTCCTCCCGCATTTCCCCGAAACGGGCGCCGTAATAAACCGTGCCGCCCGACCGGACTTCGCGAATAATCTCCAGCAGACAATCGAGCTCAAACCCCGGGTACAATACGGCTTCGACCCAGTCGCCCGGACATAACGACCAGCTGCCCGCATGAACCTGGAAGCCGATTCCGTCCAGGCTCATATTGACGACTTCCATTTCACCGCCTTCCGCATCCGGCGTGTTGCCGTCATTCCCGGCATCCTCCGGCTCCTCCGCATCCGCATCGTTCATCAGCGCTTCCAAACGCCGGACCAGCCCCTCGTCCAGTCTGTCGACCTGCAGTTCTTTCGCCCATTTGCGATGAAGCTTTTCCGCCTTCGACAGCGGCTCGGGCGATTGCTCCGGCTTCCGCAGCAGCCTGCCCTTGACCGATACGGAAATGCGGGGCGCCTTGCGCTTCTCATTGTGCAAATTGAATGCGCCCGGCGGCAGAATGACCGCGATGGAGCCTTCCGCCATCCCGATGACCGACGTTCGCAGCCGATATTTGGTCGAAGATGCATAGACGGTCAGCTGAACGCGTTCGCCAAGCTTGAACCGGTCGAATTCTTGCAGTTCGACCTCCAGCAAATCGCCTTCCAGATAGGTCAGCGTGCCTGCCGCTACATAGCCCTGCTTCTCGACGACGGTTTTGCTTTGCAGAAGCAGGGATGGAGTGACCCAATGATCGTGATTCACCGAACAGTATTCTCCTTTCGTGCGGGGAAACGCGGGCAGAATGCAAAAAAAGCCGCTATCCTGCAAGAAGCCGCCTTAAGTTCCCCTATCAAATAGAGACTCGATTTCGGTAGCCAGGCTGTCGATATCCGACGCTCGGTTGCACGTTCGGACTTAGACCCTGTAGCTTTGCGTCCCTGCCTTTCGACAGGTTTGCCTTTGTCGCGCTCGTATTCGGTTGTCGTCGTTACAGTTCTTTCACAATCATAATATGGAGCTCGTCCTGCAAATCGATATCGTAAGCCTCTTTGGGTATCGACCCGTCGGCTTCCTGCACGATGCGCACCTTCGGACGGTGGCTCGCCAGCGGATTGTTGGCCGATACGACCCCGACCTGACCGGTATTCAGCAGCACAGTCGTTGCCACGGGATAAATGGAGATATTGCGGCAAAACAGCTTGATCAGATCGAGATCGAAATAGGTATTGCCTGCCGCGAACAAAAACTCGATCGTCTCCGACGGCGTGTACCGCTTGCGGTGCGGTCTCGGCGACGTCAACGCATCGTAGACGTCCGCGATCGCGACGATCTGCGCGTAGATATGCGTCTCCTCGCTGCGCAGTCCGCGGGGATATCCCGATCCGTCATAGCGCTCGTGATGCTGCAAAGCGCAGTGCGCGGACAGCAGCGATATATCGTGATGTTTGCGGAGGATGTCAAATCCGGCCGTCGGATGCTGCTCCACGATCGCACGTTCCGCTTCGCTCAGCGGCCCCTCCTTGTCGAGCAGTTCTTTCGGCACTTGCGTCATGCCGATGTCGAACAGCATGGCCCCGACGCCAAGCTCTTCCATCTGACTGCGGTTGAACCCTTTGGCCATTCCCATAATGCCGGCAAGAATGGCCACGTTCACGGAATGTTGAAACAGATAGGCGTCCTTCACCTGGATTTGGGAAAGACTGACGAGAAGATGCTCCCGGCCGATCAAATCCTGCATGATTTCTCCGAAAACCTTTCGAAACGTCCGCCCGATTTCCGGCTCGACGGCCCGGCCTTTCGTATAAGGCTGGTCCATCAGCGATGTCATCGTCTTGTAAATCGCTTCGGTCGCCTGCCGTCGGGTATCGTCGCGGATCGCCTCATCGGGCTCGATGCCTTCCGTCGCATCGTCTTCGATGAAAAGCGTGTCGACGCCCAAATTTTGCAGCCTTTGGATAAAGCGGTCGCTCAGTTCCACACCCGCCCCGAGAAGCACGTTGCCGTTTTCCTGCACGACCGGCTTGGCCAGCCGATCTCCCGGCTTGACCAAATTGATATTCAATTTTTTCATAACTTTCGGTTCCCGCCTTTGCAAACGCTCGGTCCCATTATTTCTGGAACTATTGTATCAAATGTACGAGCCTATGGCTATGCAAAAGCTGCGGAGGCCTGTCCGCCGTCAGGCTATATCTTTCACGACGATACAATTGCGCCCTTTATTTTTCGCTTCGTAAAGCGCGGCATCGGCCTGGGCAAAAAGTCCCAGCAAGAAATCTTTGGCGTCGTCCAGCGCCACGCCCGGACGAGCATCCTCCGCGCTGCGGATGCAGAGCACGCCCATGCTGATCGTCACCGATACGAGCTGGTCTTCCCCGCCGGCGCCGACGGCGTTGTGCTCAACGGCCGCCTTCACCCTCTCGGCCAGTCTTACGGCTTGCGCCGAAGTCGTATAGGGCAGGTAAACGGCAAATTCTTCGCCGCCGTAGCGGGCCAGAATATCCGTCCGGCGAATCGTGCGCCTGACGATGTCCGCCGTGCTGCGCAGCACTTCGTCGCCGACCAGATGACCGTAGCTGTCGTTAATCATTTTGAACAGATCGATATCGAACAGAAACATGGCAAAAGGAATACGGTAGCGGACGTTCGTTACCACCTCCCGCTCAAGCTGCTGCAGCAAATAGCGGCGATTGAAGCAGCCGGTCAGCGCATCGGTAACCGCCATCCGCTCCAGCTTCTGGTTCGCCTGAAACAGCTGGTCCTGCATCAGAATCAGCTCGCGGTTGCGCTCCTGCAGAACCGCGTTCTGATCGTTCATCTCCTCCATCAGCCGGCGGTATTCCGTCACGTCCTGAAACGTGATGACGCGGCCGATCAGCGTATTGCGATGATTCAGAATCGGCGTGGAATGCAGCTCATAATGGCGGCTGCCGGCCGTCGCGATCTCAACCGAGGCAGTCGCCATCGCATGCTTGCGCAGCATGGAGAAAAACGCCTCCATCTGCGTACGGGAAGACGAAGACAGCGAGGAAAGCGCACGAAGGTCGAATTTGTCGCCGATGTTCACCGGCAAGATCGAGCGGAGAGCCTTGTTCATCTCGATGACAACATTATGCTCGTCGAGCACGAGCAGCCCGGTAGACATTGTATCGATCACGTCGCGCTGCGCGATATTGATGATGTCGAAAGCGCTGTACCGCGTAACGGCCAGCGCATAGTAAATGCCGGCTAGGGCCAGGCCGGCGGACAGGACGCTTTGCGCCTGATGAAAAAACATGGCTGCGGCAAAATCGGCCAAACCGAAACCGGTCAAAAGCAGCATCCCGTAAAGCGCCGTCACGACGAGCCTGCGATGGCGGGGCGAAGCGTCCCGACGAAGCGTGGAAACCATGGCGTATATCGAAACGGCAAAATAGCCGGCGAGCAGCACGGGCATATAAATCAATAGCGGCCCCGGCCGATACCAGAAGGAAACGTCCGCATCGCCGGTGTCATGGCCGATATATTGAAAAAACAGTTCGTTCGGATTGCATATCAGCCCTGCGGCCGTGATGGCGGCGGGTAAAAATATGACGATCAGATTGCGGGTTTTCAACAGATAGGATTCGCCGACCAAAAAGATGGTGAAAATATACCAGAACGCTCCGAGCAGAGCGATGCCGACGAAGGCAGCCGTCAGGTAGAGCAGTTGAAATTGCGGATCGTCCGTCTGGCGCATGGCAAACTGAAACAGCGGCCACAGCATCATGAAAGAATGTACCGACAAGTACATTTTGTGAAGTCCGGTTATGACGCTCGATGCGAAAATGTAAACGAAGGTACCGAGCAAAACGAGAAACAAGCCGAAATTTACCCACATCTGCACGTCCAAAAAGGCTCACCCACTCGTCTAATAGCCATTCCTATCCATTGTAGCATACCGCCGATTTAACGGACAATGGCGTCAAACCGCGGCTACTCGCGGCTGGAAAGCCATGCGCCCGCCTCCGCCTGCGCCAGCCCTTCCTCCACTTCCTCACGGGGCAGGCCGCCGGCGGCAAGCCGTTCGTCGGGGAGCGGAAGCAGGCGGCGATAGAAGGCGACCGCCTCGTCCAATCCCGCTTCGCCTTCGGCAAGCAGCTCGTACAGCCAATTCTCGGCCTGGTCGTACCGGCCGCGCGATTCTTGCCAGTCCATCACCAGCCGTTTGGTTGCCGCCGGCAGCTCACAATCGGACAGCTTGAGCAGCAACCGCTCGGCCTCGGCATCGGAATCCGCCAGCACCTTCGGCGCATCAGCCGCCGCCAAACGCGCAAATAACTGCAGCGCCTTGAGCTGAAGCGGGTAAGCGCGCGCCCCGTCGCCCATCTCCTCGTAAATTTCGCTTTCCTGCCTTAGCAGAAGAGCGATCGCCTGTATATTTTCCGCCTCCATTACGCCGTTTGTCGTCATCATGCCGACGATATCCTCGTCCGACAGCGAGCGGATAAGCCGGCCGTTTAACCGGAAGCGGCTGTCGAGCAGCTCGTCGATGACAAGCAGCGCCTCTTGATGCCGCATCTGGCGGCGCAAGCCCATCACTTGTCCGATCGCGGACGCGACCTGCTCGATCATCCGCATCAAGTAATCGCGCTGCAGCATGGCCGTGCCCCCTACACGTTTTCGACGAACGAGTGGATCGCTTGCGCCACTTCGGCCGGCGACTCGATCATGCCCATATGGCCGCAATTCTGGATGATCCGTTTCTCCGTATCCGGACCGTGCGCCGCGAAAACCTTCTCCGGCGGAACAATGCCATCCTCGGCCCCCGCTACGAGCAATACCGGCACACCCGTCCGCTCCAGCACGGCCCGCCGATCCGGCCGTTCCCGCATGCCGCGCGTAACCGCCGCCGCGCCGTGCGCGCTTGCGCGATAGCCGATCTCCTTGACGCGCTGCACCGCCTCGGCCATCGTTTCCAGGTGGCGCGGCGCGAACAGCTTGGGCGCAAGTCCGTCCACGACTTCCCGGAGACCGCCGGCGAGAATCGACTCCGCCGTCTTGAGCCGGTTCGCCTTGCCCGTTTCGTCGTCCGGCAACGGCGTCGAGTGGACGAGTCCGAGACCGGCAAGCCGGTCCGCGTGCCGCTCCGCAAACGCCAACGCCGTATAGCCTCCGAGCGAATGCCCGATTACAATGGCGCGGTCGACCTCCAGCGCATCCAGCAGCTCGCAGACGTCATCGGCCAGTTGCTCCATCGTATACGTCGGATCGCCGGGAGCCGACGACCGTCCGTGTCCCCTCAGATCGGGGATAATCAGCCGGCCCGCGCCTTCCAGCAGCGCGGGCATATTTTCCCAGTAGGCGGAGCTGCCGCAAAATCCGTGCAGCAGCACAATCGTCCGCCCGTCTGCCCGACGGCTTCTTCCGGAATCCCAGTAAGCGCAGTTCAATCCGTTCGGAAGGTTCAGTCTGGCTTCGGCAAGCGATATAGCGTCCATTTGCATTCTCTCCTTTCGTCTATTCCCATTATGTACCGTCCGGTTCGTTCCGAATCGTCAAGCGCAGCTCGCGTCCGTCCCGCGCGCTTCGCGTTCCGCCCATCCAGGCCGCCTCGATCGCATCCGCGGTCTCGACCGCCATGCGTACGACCCGGTACAGCGATGCCGACTGGATCGACCAATGCGGCTTCGCCCCCCGGGCGTTCACGACTCCGGCGATGCCGTAATCGCCGAGCGGCGGCAGCTTCAGGCCAATCCCCCGTCCCGGCTCGACCGGGCCTTCGGACACGATATATTTGCCGACCGATTCCGGTCTGCCGAGACATGCGTCCACTGCGACAACGACGGCCCCGGCAGGGAGCGGAACGCTTCCCGCCGCCAGACGCTCCGCATCCAGCGGACGCGCAAGCGTGCCCGTCACATGCGGCCAGCCGCGTTCTTCCAGCAGCGATCCCACCCACGGCCCGTACGAGTCGCCGGCGGAACGGTCCGTTCCGATGCACACGAAAGCGACGGCGCTGCGATCCGGATACGACGCGGCAATCTTGCGCAGAAATGTCTTAAGTCCGTCTGCTCCTGTGCGGCGCGCGGACGCGCTCCCCCATTCGCGCTTTATATCCATCATCCATTCCGCCTTGTCATACCAACTTGACGCTACGATTTTGAACGGACGACTATCGGCCGTCCGTACCCGATATTGTACCGGAATTGCCCCGTCCGTTCAACGAATGCACCGCCGGCGGACTCTTGAATGCGCCGCCGGCGGACTCCGGAATGTGGCGCTGCGGCAGGGGGCGTGTTACAATGCCAGTATGATCACAAAGGAGGTAAACCGATGCCGGATTTGGACCATGCCACTCGTGAAAATGTCGATTTTATGATCGAAGCGATCAAATCGAAGCTGAAAATGGCTACTGCCGCCGCCATGCAGCCGGAACATTTTGACCTCGGCAAATACGAGGACATTCGCGATTTGTACGACATCGTCGCCTCCAAGTCGAATTTCAGCATCCGCGAAGTGGAAGCGCTTGTCTCGGAGCTGGGCAAGTTGCGCAATCGTTAGTCGTCTCATATTTTATTACAATATATCCCATAAAATATGTTTATTCGACAAAAATGTATGAAGCAACCGAATATTCGACGCGCAAAAACCGGGGGATCGGCAAATCCCCCGGTTTTTCGTCAATCGCTCTCCTGTTCGCTCCGGTCGGTCTCGACCGGTTCGGCCGCCTCGATCGACAGCTTGACGGTGACGTCTTTCTGTTCGCCTTTCAGAAAATGCGCGATCCGCTCCAGTTTGTCCGCCAGCTCGGGTCCCGTCAGCGTGACGTTAAGCTGGTAGTTGAACCGGTCGGACGGCAGCTTCTGTTCGGCCAGCTGATAGATCGGCTGCGCCGCCCAGGCACGGTTTTGGCCTGCTGATCCCCCCGCCATGATCTGATCGGGAAAAAATTTGTCCGACTTGTTGACAACCCGCTCGTAGATGCGCAGCTTCTTGAGCAGCATGTAATATTGGGCCGAATGTTTGAACCCCCACGCTTCTCTTATATCCTTCAACGTATACTCCGTCTTCCAATGCTTCAGCTTCTCCACCTGTTCGTCCGTATCCAGCTTCAAAAATTCGTCCAACGGCATAATTGCGCTCATAATCCGGCCCTCTTTCATGTTATTTTTGATTTTCATTACTTTTTTTAAAAGTGATGTTTTTTATCTGATTTATATAAAAAATACCATAATAAATGGTCATGTACAATTTATATTTTTTTAATAATTCCGCATGAAAAAAGGAAGCCCGAAAGCTTCCTGCTTGCCGCAAATCGATACCTGCCGCTTCCGCGATCCGGCGGACGCAGCGGCATAATCCGTTCAATACAGCACTTCCCGCAAGCCGGCATGCGCCAGAAATCTGCGGAACGCCCGCTGGCCTTCCTCCGTCCGCTTGTAAACGCCGGCATCCTCCAGCACGCGCAAAAATTTGTCTCCCGTCGCCGACCGCGTCGCGCGCAGCGCTTCTTCGGGCGACAGCGCCGTCCCCCATTCGGCTACAAGCGCCGCGATCCAGTCCGCATGCGCGTGAAGCGGATGCGCCGCATCCCGCACCTCGGACTCGTTCCAGACGGCGGAGCCGGACAAATAAGCGGCGATCTGCTCGAGCTGCGACTTCAGCCTTCCGGGCAGCACCGCCAGCCCCATCACTTCGATTAGCCCGATGTTTTCCTTTTTCACGTGATGCAGCTCGCGATGCGGATGGAAAATGCCGTCGGGATGCTCCTCGCTCGTCCGGTTGTTGCGGAGCACCAGATCGATCTCATATTCGCCGTTGTCGCGGAGACGCACGATCGGCGTAATCGTGTTATGGGGCGTTCTCGCGCCGTTCCGCTCCGTATAGGCGAGAATGTCCGCTTCCGCGTCGCTGTAACCTCGCCATGCGTCCAGCAGACGGGAGGCCGCTTCCAACGCTTGCTCCCGGTTCGTACCGGCGACGCGCACGACCGACATCGGCCATTTGACGATGCCGTACCGCACGTCAGGCAAGTCCGGATGGGCGAATAGCGCTTCGACAGGCGCCTCTTCCATCGGAAACGTATGGCGCCCGGCTTGAAAATGGTCATGGTTCAGAATCGATCCGCCGACGATCGGCAAGTCCGCATTCGAGCCGATGAAGTAATGCGGGAACTGCTCCACGAAATCGAGCAGTCTCTCGAACGTCGCGCTGGAAATTTGCATCGGCACATGTTCCGAATGGAACACGATGCTGTGCTCGTTATAGTATACATACGGCGAATATTGGAAAAACCATTGCTCGCCGCCAAGCGTTACCGGCAGCACCCGCAAGTTTTGCCGTGCCGGATGGTCGGCGCGGCCCGCATAGCCGACATTGTCCGCACAGAGCAGACATTTCGGATAGCGGCTCGGCGGCAGCGACTTCAGCATGGCAATTTCTTTCGGGTCCTTCTCCGGTTTTGACAAATTGATCGTAATTTCAAGCTTGCCGTACGGCGTTTCGTGCAACCAGTATTCGTTCTTCTGGATCCGGTCCATCCGGATATAGTTCGCGTCGATATTCAGCCGGTAGAAAGCGTCGGTCGCCGCCATCAGCCCTTCCGTTTCGGCGCGGCGCCGAAAAGCGGCGGCCGTTTCGGACGGACGGGGCATGAGCAGCCCCATGATGCGGGCATCGAGCAAGTCGCGATACGTCGTCGTATTGTCCGGAATCAAGCCGATCGAGTAGCCGTAATCGAGCAGCGGCTCCAGCAGCGGAATTGGACTGTCCAGCCGTTCCTCCGGCAATTCCCCTTCATAAGGAGCGTCGAAGCCGAACAGGTGGAGCAGCGCGTTGCGCGCATACGGCTCGTCAAGCGGCTCCGTCATCCCGCGCTGCCGCGCGAACCGGACGAGGCGCTCGATCAGGACAAGCGCTTCCTCCGCATTCGGAGGTGCCGCATAAGTTGTCATGATGCATCGCTCCTTAGTTGCCGTTGTATCCGTTCGGATGTGCCTGATGCCATTGCCATGCGCTGCGGATAATGTCTTCCAGCCGTTCCCGCTTCGGCTGCCAGCCGAGTTCGCGGCGGGCGCGCGCCGAAGAAGCGACGAGCACCGCGGGATCACCGGCGCGGCGCGGCTCCGTGACGACCTTGATGTCGCGCCCTGTCACGTTGCGGGCAATTTCGATCACTTGCTTGACCGAGAAGCCGTTGCCGCTGCCAAGATTGTAGACGGCGCTGTCCCCGCCGCCGCGCAGCCGTTCCACCGCCAGCACATGGGCGTCCGCCAAATCGCTGACATGGATGTAGTCGCGGATGCATGTGCCGTCCGGCGTATCGTAATCGTCGCCGAACACCGAAATATGCGGACGTTTGCCGGCGGCCGCCTGCAGCACGATCGGCACCAGATGCGTTTCCGGATTGTGGTCTTCGCCGATCCGGCCGCTTTCATGCGCCCCCGCCGCGTTGAAGTAGCGGAGCGAAACGTATTTGATGCCGTGCGCGATATCGAACCATTTCATCATTTTCTCCATGGCCAGCTTCGTCTCGCCATAGGCGTTCGTCGGCAACGTCCGGTCGAGTTCGTCGATCGGCACCCGTTCCGGTTCCCCGTAGGTTGCCGCGGTGGACGAGAAGACGATCCGCTTGACGCCGTGCCGGTTCATGCCTTCCAGCAGGCAGAGCGTTCCGTATACATTATTATGGTAATATTTCCCCGGGTCCTTCATGCTTTCGCCGACCAGCGAATTGGCCGCAAAGTGAATAACCGCGTCGATTTCGTTTTCGCCGAACACTTGGTCGACGACGTCGCGGTCCCGCAAATCGCCGACATACAATTTGCCGCCGAGCACCGCCTCCCGGTGTCCCTGCTCCAGATTGTCCAGCACGACGACGTCCTCGCCGCGCTCCAGCAGCGCCGCCACCGCATGCGAGCCGATATATCCCGCTCCTCCCGTTACCAATACAGCCATGTTAAACCCCTCCTGTCATTTTTCGCCCTGTCGTCCGACTATCCCCCGCTGCCGGTTACGACAGCTCCTCTACGCCGTTGCCGATGCTGCAGACGTAAAATTCCGCCGTCAAACCGGTCGCTTTGTTATATTTTCGCCCGACCTCTTCCTTGAACCGTTCGATGCTGTCCTCATGCACAAGCGATACGGTGCAGCCGCCGAAGCCGGCGCCGGTCATCCGCGAGCCGAGCACGCCCGGCACCGAGCGGGCCGCGTCGACCATCGCATCGAGCTCGGGACCCGTCACTTCGTACAGATCGCGGAGCGAATCGTGGGAACCGTTCATAAGCCGGCCGAAAGCTTCAAGATCGTTCGCTTTCAGCACCTCGATCGATTGAAGCACCCGGTCGATTTCCTCGACGACGTGTCGCGCCCGCGCGCGCACAGTATCGTCGGCGATCAGGTGCGCGCTTGCGTTGAATTCGGAGAGCGACAGCTGGCCGAGCAGCGTCAGATTCGGATAGGCCCGCCGCAGCGCTTCCACGGCCCGCTCGCACTGGCTGCGGCGTTCGTTGTATTTGGAATCGACCAGTCCCCGGCGTTTGTTCGTATTGCCGATGACCAGCTTGTAGCTGCCCGAGCGGAACGGAACATGCTCGTATTCCAGCGTGTCGCACATCAGCAAAATGGCGTGATCCCGCTTGCCGTTCGCGACGGCGAACTGGTCCATAATGCCGCACTTGACGCCATTGAATTCATTTTCCGACTTTTGCGCCAGCTTGGCGATTTCGACCGTATCGGTATCGTATCCTTCCATGCGCAGCAGGCCGTAAGCCGTTACCACCTCGATCGAGGCGGACGACGAAAGCCCCGCGCCGTTCGGGATTTCCCCGTGATACAGCATGTCGTAGCCGCTGCCGAACGTGTAGCCCCGGCTTTGCAGCTCCCGCACGATGCCCTTCGGATAGTTCATCCAATCGTCCGCTTCGTCATAGACGATCGGCTCCAGCGGCAGCTTTTTCTTCAGCTCGAAATTGGTCGAAGCAAGGGCCAGCTGCCTGTCGTCCCGTTTGCGGATGAGCAGCGTCGTCCCGAACGTAAGCGCGGCGGGAAAGACGTAGCCTCCGTTATAATCGGTATGCTCGCCGATCAGGTTGACCCTGCCGGGCGCATGAAATACGCGAACGCTTTCGGCATCGCCGCCGTAAAGCTGCACGAATTGTTCCTTCAACGCTTGAATGTTCGCCATACGGTCATCACGATCCTTTTCATCGGATTATGGTCTGATAGTCTCAGTATAGTCGATAACCGGCGGCGGCGAAATGGCGGAAAGTGCTTCTTGCATGGAGAAATGTGACTTCTTGCGAATGGGTATCGTCAAAATATGCTACACTGATAGAAACGAAAGTACCGCAATGATGGCGATTTATTGCCGCTGCTGCCATATCGTTCAAGGAGGAATCGCAATGGCGGAACCGTACTTTTATCGGGTGGCGTCGAATCCCGTTTCGATCGATTACGGCGAACTGAATGTGCTGTTTGCCGGCGAAAGCCAGACCCGGCCGGGACATCGGATCGGACCGAGAGTGTACGACTTTTACCTGATGCATCATGTTCTGTCGGGCAAAGGCTCGTTTCAGTGCGGGGATGACGTCTATACGATCGAGGCCGGCCAAACGTTCCTGATCGAGCCGGAACGGCTGGTCCGTTATGCGGCGGACGATGATGAGCCGTGGCATTACCGCTGGGTCGCGTTTGCCGGAGAGCGGGCCGCCGCGCTGCCCGCCTCCGCCGGCTTGTCGGCCGCCCGGCCGATCGCCGATACAGGCGGCAACCGCCGTGTCCCCGTCCTGTACCGCCGCATACTGGAAACGTTCCGGAACGCCGGCGCGTTCGCGCATCTTCGCGCGGCCGGCTATCTCCACCTGCTGTTCGCCGAATACGGCGAAGCCCGCAAGAACGGCCGCGAGACGCTCCGCCAAGGAAAGGAAAGCGAACGGCTGACGCAGCAAATTATCCACTACTTGTCCACCCAGTATGCGGAGCCCGTCACAATCGAAAGCATGGCCGAATCGCTAGGCTACAACCGCGCCTATCTGTCCCGCCTGTTCAAGGCGCATACGGGCATGACGCCGATGTCGTTCCTGCTGCGGCTGCGCATCGACAAAGCCCGCCAATTGCTGCGCGACCGTTCCGAACTGACGATCGAGCAGGTCGCCTCGTCGGCCGGTTTTCGCGACCCGCTGTACTTCTCGAAGCAGTTCCGGCGCGTCTACGGCCAGTCGCCAACCGCTTACCGCGACTCGCTGCGCGAAGACGACGTCTAGCGCGGCTCGGCGGGCGGCCGGGTGCGGGGCATGGCGCGGGCCGACCGCGCATTTCGACATAGAAGGTTGAAATGGTGTGGTCATGACTCTCCGGCATGATCCGTACGGAACGGAACGATACCGTTTCAAACGGATCTCGGATGTTTAAATATATGGAACAAATATCCGAAGGAGATGGTGCATATGAGTCATGAAACGCCTGATACGGCAGTTCACGCCAACCATGTGAGCGGGAACGGCGGTCTGTGGAAAGGAATGCTGATCGGGGGCATCATCGGCGCCGCGGCCGCTTTGCTGTTCGCCCCGAAGCCGGGGCGAGAGCTGCGCAAAGACTTGCGCGAAAAGTCGATGGAGGCGGCCGATTACGCCAAGCGTCAAGCCGCAACGCTCGCCGATCAGGCCAAAACGGCCGCTCAGGCTGCCGGACGCCAGGCTTCGGCGCTGACTTCCAAAATGCAAGAGCTAGCCGTTCGCGCGAAGCAGCAGACGGCGGACGAAGTTGCCGCGGCGGCGGAGGCAGCCAGTCAAGCTATCCGTCACGCCGGACAGGCGGCGGACAATCTGACCGATCAAGCCGCAGCGGCGGCGGAAACCATTTCGCTGCATGCCGAAGCGGCCGCCGGCGAGGTCGCCAAGAACAAGGAGGAAAAAAGCTGAAAAGTTTGCCGGAGAAGAACGGACTACGGATAATGAAACGGCTAAAGCCAAAAAAACGGCTCAAATAGAACGGTCTAACCCGGACACAACGGGAAAGGAGTTGATCGTATATGATCCGCTATCATGCCGGAGACATCGACGGCGAACGGTCATGCGCCCGTACGGCCGGACAAGCCGGCCGCAGGCATATGTCCGTCGATCAAGCCCGCAACGGCTCGATGGTCCAGGACTTGCAGGATATGAAGCGGCTCGGCCACGATATGAAACGGATCAAAACGAACAGCGAACTAAAAGCCGAAGGAATGATTCCCGATCCGATTCAGGAGTGACGGCGCCGGCGCTTGAAAGCCGGGACCGGTTCCGGCTAATGCCGCGAGCCCGGTCTCGCTTTCCGTTCATGAAGGAAGCGGGACACGCACTAGGGACTGGCTGTCCCCGCTCCGTCTCCGGAACTTCCCGGCTCCGCTTGCCTATATAATTTGTTCCGCGCCGCAGCGGCGAAATACCGCTTCGGCGTCGCCTCCCGGGCTCAAGTCGGGCCCGCCCGAGCCGTCGTCAGCGCCTTCCGATTCGGCGACGACGACGGCAGCGCCGTTCTTCAATGCGTCCCGGCACGCCTTAGCCTCGTTATCGTTCAAACCGAGCGACTGCAGCACGCCTTCGTAGCGATCCTCGTCGCCGAAGAGAACGCTTGCGATGGCGAATCCCCCTGCTCCCGCGGAATATGGCCCCCCGCTTACCTGCGTGCCGCTGCCGACCGCGCCCGGAACCGCCCAGATCCCTATTCCGTCTCCATACGGCCAGGCGCGTTCCGGCCCCTCGGCCGCCAATTCCTCCAGCTCATCCGCGTCGATATCCGTCTCCGACTCGATCCGCCGCGATCGTTCCGCATCTTTGACCAGCACCTTGATCTCCTTCTTGTCGAATCCTTCTGCCTGAAGCGCTTCGACAGCGTCAATCGCCGATTGCGCTTTGCCGAATATCCCGATAGTCCGTTTCATGTTTCAACCGCCTCCTTCCGTTGTTGGTATGCCCCAAATTATGGGTGGCAATTCCGGTCGACACCGTATAGGCCAGAGATCCCGAAATGTTTAACATCCCCAAAATGCTCCGTTTCCGTTTCAGCGGTTTACGCGCCGGTTAAATATAGGTTAAGCGTGTGCGGGTTATGCGTGTATAGGTTAAGCGTAAAATGCAGGACTGAGCCAGCAAAGGGTCGAATGGTATAGGCAGCAACCTCGATCCTTTAACGATACTGATTCAGGAGTGGAATATTTATGAAGCAACCTGATAAATTCAGCATGCGAACCGAAACGCAGGAAGGCCGATGCATCGTCTATATGGGCGGCGAGCTCGATCTGGAATCGGCAGCGCAAATGCGCGCCGCCATGGCCCCTCTCGTCGAGTTGACGGACCGCGAGCTCGTCCTTAATTTGCGGGACCTGGAGTATATCGACAGCACGGGCATCGGCATCCTGGTATCCGTCGTAAAGGCGAGGCACGCGAACGAAGCGCCCTTCACCGTCGAAGCGATTCCTCCGGGAATTCGCAAGCTGTTCGACATGACCGGCATCACACCTTTTTTGATCACGAGCCAGCAGACATGAGCCAAGAAAGGATCGAAAGCGCAATGAAAGCGAATGGCGAAATCGTAACGCTTCAAGTACCGGCCGAAGCGGAATATATCGATCTGGTTCGACTGACCCTGTACGGCATCGCTTCGAAGATCGGATTTTCTTATGAAGAAATCGAAGATATGAAAGTGGCGGTGTCGGAGGCGTGCAATAACGTCGTGCTCCATGCCTACAGCGATGCTCCGAACGGCCGGGCTTCCGAAAGAAATCCCGGACATCGGATGGAGATACGATTTATCAGGCTGAACGATGCCCTGTCTATTATTGTAAAAGATGAAGGACGCAGCTTTGATGCGGATGCCGCTGCACGAAAGGCTGAGCCGCTGCACGGCAAGTCTGTCGGCGAGCTGGAAGCCGGAGGCCTGGGACTTTATCTTATGCAGGCGTTAATGGATCAAGTGGAGGTGCATAGCGAGACAGGTACCGAAGTCGTCATGACCAAACGCCTGGCCAAAAGTGGGGAATTGGCATGAACATGGAACCGGCAAGACAAAAGCCGTCAAACGGCACGGCTTTAATTATGGAATACCAGCGCAATCCTTCGAACGAGCTGGCCGCCAGATTGATCGAACAATACGAACCGATGGTCCGGATGGCGGCGGGGAAAATCGCACGCAACAGGCCGGATCTGTACGAGGATCTGTATCAGACCGGCCAGATGGCGCTTTTGCGTCTGTTTGCCCAATTTGACGTATCGATCGGCATGCAGTTCGAGCCGTACGCCATGAAGAGCATCATCGGCCATATGAAAAATTATTTGCGCGACAAATCGTGGTACATCCAGGTGCCAAGGAGGATCAAAGAGAAAGGGATCGCCGCCCAGCAAACGATCGACGAATTGACCGTCCGGTTGGAGCGATCGCCCAAAGTGGAGGAAATTGCAGAGGCGATGGAGCTGTCTGTCGAAGAAACGCTGGAAATTTTGGGCGGCCGGGATTTGTATCATTACGTCTCCCTCGACACGCCCATATCCGAAGAAGACAGCCCGACCACGTTCGGAGAACTTATCGGCTCTCCCGACAACGATTACGACCAGGTGGACAAACGGATCGATCTGCAGACCGCCATGGCGCAATTGAAGCCGGAGGAGCGGCAGGTGCTGCAGCTCGTATTCGGCGAAGACTTGTCCCAACGTCTGATCGCCGACCGGCTCGGCGTATCGCAAATGAGCATTTCCCGCATTCAGCGGCGGGCCATCGACAAACTAAAGCGTTTGCTTGCCGGCCAGAACGCCGCAAATTGATCTACGCCCGTTTCGTGCTCCGATATCTTTCGCGTGCTCCGTTCTATTGCATGCTACGGTTCTTTCTTATGTTCGGTTCTTTCGCTGCTCCAGCTAAAGCCACCGCCTTTCCAAGCGCCAATCCGCACGGAGATCGGCCGCTTCGCCTGACCCCCGCTGCCGGAAACGCCGGCACGCTCATTTGACCGTAATCCAGACCAGACACCTGTCATCGGGACGCTCCGGGCGAATTTCCTCGAAGAACGCCGACTGCCAGGCTTCGGGAAAACGGAGCACGTCTTCCCCCAGCCGGTCCAGCATCGTCGCAAACCGGTTCTCCTCCGGCCCGTCCACGGCCTCCAGCAAACCGTCGGTCATCAGCACTAGCCGATCGCCGGGATGAATGTCCATCGTCTGTTTCTCGATCGCGATGTCCTCGAACAGCCCGATCGCCGCGCTGCCGCCGCTCAGCAATCCGGCCTGCCGCCCTTCCCGCAGCAGAAGTCCCGGAGGATGGCCGGCATTGACGTATTCGACCGACCCTTTTCCCACATCCACAACCATATAGATCGCGGTAAAATAATATTGAATCAGCTGATCGTCAAATTTCAACTGCAGCGCCCGCCGGTTCATTTCGCGGATGACAAGCTCCGGCTCCGCCAGCTTCAGCATCGCATCCTTCAGCAAGGACGCGATGAACATGCAGACGAGCGAAGAGGAGATGCCGTGCCCCATCGCGTCGATCACGGCTACGCCGTACCGGTCTTCGCCAATCCGGTGCCACGCGTACAAATCTCCGGACAGCTCTTCCGACGGTTGGTAGACCGCATCGATCGAGATGCGCTCTTCCTCCACCGGCGAAGGCAGGACGGCACTCTGCACGCTCCGGGCGAGCCGCAGCTCTTCCCTCAATCGGCTGTCCCGTTCTTTGCGCCAATCCTTCTCCTGCTTCAGGCGAAGCGCGGAGCGGATGCGCGCGAGCAGTTCGATCCGGTTGATCGGCTTCGTCACATAATCGCTTGCCCCGGCATCCAGCGCTTCCGCCAGCTTCTTCGAATCGCCCCAGGCGGTCACGATAATAATCGGGATGTCGCGCAGCCGCTCGTGCCGCTGGATCACCCGGCATGCGGCAATACCGTCGATTCGCGGCATCATCATATCGAGCAGAATAAGATCGATGCCGGGGTCGGCTCCTCCGCTTCCGGGCATCTCGTCGCCGCGCTCGTCCAGGCCGAGCATGCCGAACAGCTCCATCGCCGAGGAGGCCGCCCGTACATCCTGGTATCCGGCCCGCTTCAGCATTTCGTGCACGACCGTAATATTCATGGCATTATCGTCAACAACTACGATTCTCATCGTTCATCTCCTTAACGGCGAAGCAGGCGGACGGTTTGGACGGCCACATCGAGCCAGTCTAGCCATCCCGGAGGCGGCGCGGCCTGACGATTCCGCAGCGCATGGCGGTCCGTCCCAAGACCGGGGGAACCGGGCATCGCGGAAGCCGGATCGCTTCGGGACGCTCCGCCGCCGGCAATGCCCGACCGTTCCCCTGGCGCGGCCTTCGCCTCCATGCGCGCGGCGGCCTTGTCGGCCTTCGTCTTCAGCAGGGATGCCCAGCCGGCGGAAACTTCATGCGCCGCAGCCGTAATTTCCCGCAATGTCTCGCCCACATTGCGGAAGGATGACATTAGCGGGTCGACCGCATCCAATTGCCGGCCAGCCCGTTCGGTCAACCCGCTTAGGCTGGAAACCAGCTTCTCCACATCGTCCTTCCATATCCGAACCGCATCCTGCACTTCCCGCAGCGCTTCGCTCGCCCTTTCCAGCGATGTCCGGGCTTGGCGCAGCGTTTGTACGAAAGCGGCTGTCAGCACGGCGACCGACAAGGCGATAATCAAAACGGCAATTTCGAGCAGCATACCAATCCTCCTTCGGGGCTTTACGATCATATCCGCGATATGATCATTTCCGCGATGCGGTGCTCGCCGCATCAAGCTGCGCTAGTAAGTAGTTACCCCTGCCGCTTCGCCCTGAATCAACGAATCCGCGGTACGAAATTTACAAACGAACGGGAAGGCCGGATGCCGCAGAACGGTTCGCCGCAACCGTCACCCGGTGGGTCATCCACGCGTCGCGATACGTCGAGCGAATGCCGGACGCATCGCCGGTTCGCACCGCTTCGATGAACGCTTCATTCTCGGCGCGATACGGATCCCGGCGGCCCGTCGTTTCGACTGTCTGATCCGGAAGCAGCAGCCGTAGCGATTGCGGACCGATCTCCGCCACGCCGCCGTCGGTGTACAGATGCAGTTCCGCCCGTC
The DNA here is from genome assembly GCF_050481165.1 of Paenibacillus cisolokensis. NCBI lineage: Bacteria > Bacillati > Bacillota > Bacilli > Caryophanales > Paenibacillaceae > Paenibacillus > Paenibacillus cisolokensis. The sequence continues at coordinate 56,708 of NZ_JBCNFP010000064.1, read as the reverse complement.
CGCCGGACGGAATGAGGCAAGTGTTGCTGATGCTCGCCACCGCGCCGCTCGCCAGCTTCAACGTCACCGTTCCGACATCCGCCACCGTCGCGTCCGGCGTATTCGCCCTTCGCGCGTAAGCGGCGAAAACTTCGGTCACCTCGCCCAGCATGTAGCGCAGCAGATCGACGATATGCGTCGTCTGCTCGACGAATTGGCCTCCCGACGTTTCGGTTTTGCGCCACCAGGCTACACCGGGCATCGAGCCCATCCAGCCGCCGACCGCCATGCCGACGGTGCGGCCTTCCAGCCAACGCTTCGCGGATTGTACCGTATCCATGTAGCGAAAATGGTAACCGACCGAGGTGATGAGTCCCCGGCGCTCGACCAAATCCGCTATGGCGGTCGGCGTCTCTTCGTCTACGCCGAGCGGCTTCTCGACGAGAAACGGAATGCCGCGTTCGGCCAGCTCTTTCTCCATATCCCCGTGCGCGAACGGCGGCACGCATATATAAGCCGCATCCAGCTTGCAGCCATCCAGCATCTCGCGCACATCCGCATACGCGGCCGCTCCTGCGAACCGCTGCGCCGCCCTCTCCGCCTTCTCCCGGCTTGTCCCGCAAAACGCCGCCACCCGCACGCCTTCCATGCCGGCTAGCAGCTCTGCGTGTTTCATGCCGAACCATCCGGTTCCAATGATGCCAACCCTGATTGTCATCCGCCGATCCCTCCTTTGTCTAATGCGTCTTGCTATCTTTCTTATTCGCACCGGACGGCCCCGCCTCCTTCCTTTTCTCCAAATTGCCGCTGGCGGAAGGAATCGGGCGGGCCGGAAGCGAACCATAGTTTCATAACGACTGATAACGACTGCTGCGGCAACGGAACGATCCGGAAGCGGCGAGGAGGGATATCGTATGGAATTGGTAACGGCGGAAGAAATGCGGCGGATCGACCGCCATACGATCGATGCGATCGGCATCCCGGAAATAGCGCTTATGGAAAACGCAGGGAGGGCGCTGGCCGATGCCGTCGTCCGTCTCGTCAGACGGACCGGCTGGCACGACATGGACGCCATTCTGCTGGAAGGCTCCAAGGAACCGGATGCTGGTGAGGCCGGATGGGGCGGCGGCAAGCCGTGGGCGGTGCTGGTCGGCAAAGGGCATAACGGCGGCGACGGCCTGATCGCCGCCCGGCATCTGGCGCTGCGGGGCGTGCCGGTGCGCATCATTTACGCGACGCCCCCGGAGGAGCTGCGCGGAGAAGCGGCGCGGCAGCGCGACATCGCCGAACGGCTGCAGCTGCCGGCCGGCGTCTATGCCCCCGGCGCCGTCGACTGGTCGGCCATGGGCGGCATCGTCGACGCGCTGCTCGGCACCGGAACGGGCGGAACGCCGCGCGAGCCGTACGCCGCGCTCATTCGCGAGGCGAACGCGAGCGGGCTGCCGATCGTCGCCGCCGATCTGCCGAGCGGCCTCGATCCGGACACGGGCCAGACGGCCGATCCGTGCATCCGGGCGACGCTGACCGTGACGTTCGGGCTGCCGAAGCGCGGTCTTGTCCAGTATCCCGGCGCGGAGGCCGCCGGGACGGTGCTCGTCGCGCCGATCGGCATTCCTGTCGGTCTTGCGGCGGAGCTCGGCGTCAGCACTTGGCTGCTCACGCCGGAGACGCTCCGGAACGTGCTGGACGCCGATCCGGATACGCCGCGGCAGCCCGACGGGCACAAAGGGACGTACGGCCATGTGCTGGTCGCCGCCGGGACGCGCGCGATGAGCGGCGCCGGGCTGCTCTGCGCGACGGCGGCGCTCCGTTCCGGGGCCGGACTCGTCACCTGGGCCGTCCCCGAACTGCTGGCCGAGTCGCTGATCGGCGCGCAGCCCGAGCTGATGCTCGCCCCCGTCGCCGACGGCGGCCGCGGCGACTGGCTGGCCGCCGACCCGCTGGAGGTGGCCGCGATGGCCGCTAGGCGCGACGCGCTCGTCGTCGGCCCCGGCCTCGGGCGCGTCCCCGGCAGCGGCGTCGACGGCCGCGGCTGGCTGCGCCGCCTGTGGGAGGCGCTGCCGCCGGAACTGCCGCTCGTCGTCGATGCCGACGCGCTGAACCATCTGGCCGAGGCGGGCGATTTCGCCGCCTGGCCGAAGCGCCCGGACGCGACCGTATTCACGCCGCATCCGGGCGAGCTGGCGCGCCTGACCGGCCTGCCGGCGCGCGACATTCAGCGCGACCGCATCGGCGTCGCGCGCGAATACGCCCTGCGGCACGGCGTAACGCTCGTGCTGAAGGGCGCGCGCACCGTCGTCGCCGATCCGTTCGGCGACGTCTACGTGAACCCCACCGGCAACCCGGGCATGGCTACGGGCGGCACAGGGGATGTGCTCGCCGGCGTCATCGCCGGGCTGCTCGCCCAAGGGTACCCCGCGACCGCGGCGGCGGCGCTCGGGGTGTACCGGCACGGCGCCGCCGGCGACCGGGCGGCGGCAAAGCGCAGATCCCCGGCTTCGCTCATCGCCGGGGATCTGCTCGCCGAGCTGTAAACTCGTACGGCCGTATCGAAAAAGCATCGGAAAAGCGTCGAACAGTCACCAAGAAGTCATTGGAAGTCATCGGAAGTCCCCGGAAAAGCATCGGAATGCATCGGGACAACATCAGGAAACTATCGCGACTGCGGGCGGCCTTCCGCCATGCCGGTCAGCCGCCGGACGTTTGCGCCATGACGACGACGTCTTTGCGGCGGCGCTCCGGCGCAATATCCCACCATTCCAGCCTGCCGCCGCGCACCCTGCCTTCCACGACCGTCCGCCCCGGCGCATGCAGCCGAAAGTCGACGTCCCATTCCATCGGCCAGGCGGGGAGCAAATAAATCGCCTCCCCCGCCGATTGCAGCAGCATCTCCTGCAAGCCGATCATCCCGGTGCCGCCCCAGTTGTGGTCCGGCAGCCAATCGTGCCCCGGCCCCCAGAAGGCGGGGAACCGGCATTCGCCGTCAGCCAGCTTGCGGATCGCCATGTCGGCCGCTTCTTCGGTCAACCCGAGCCGGGCGCAGAAGATGCCGTCCTGATGCCAGCTGATATGATTTTTTTGCTCCGGGATGTCGCTGCCGTACCGCCAGGTGTCGATCGCGACCTGCAGGTCGTCGCGCCCGATGCCGTACTGCCCGTAAGGGAAGACGGGATACAGCTGCGGCAGCTCGACGTTGATGATCCCTTGCCACCGCTTCGCGGGCGCGATTGTGCGCCGGCCTTCCCGCTCGCGAAACGACAGCGGCGGGATACGGTCCAGCAGCTCGCCGAAGTAGGTCCGGCGCCCGCCGTCCAGCAGATCGTCCGGCAGCTCCAGAACGGCGCGGACGGTCGCATCCAGAGCGGAGACGACGTCGGCCGGATTCATCGCCAGCTTGTAGGTTTCGCCGGCGGTCGACGGGAAGATGACGAGCTTGCCGTCCTCGTCGAGCCGCTTCACCGCTTCGCGGCTGTACATAAGCTGGTAATGCTCGTCAAAAAAGCGGACCGCGCTTTCGATCAGCGGCAAATAGGGGCGGATGTCGCCGCCGCTGAACTTCCGGTACTGCAAAATCATGAACGCGAATTCCAGTTGATTCACATAATGATACTTGATCCACGGCGATATCGGCTCCGTCGGATCGTGGAACGGCGTCCGGCGATGCACCAGGTCCGGGCTGTCCGGCCATCCCCAGTTCCAGCCGATCGTCAGCCCGAAATTTTCCACCTGCTCCGTGAAGGAGCAGCCGCCGTGCCCCCAGTACACCCGGGTGCGAAGCTCGGCGTTGCCGAGCGCCCGCCGGTAAAACTCGAACTGCGGCTTCATCATGTCCCAATCGCCGCTCGCGAGCATCGGCCAATACACGAGCCGCTGATTTTGCGCCGTAAAGGCGCCGCCTCCCCAGCGGCGGAAGTCGGCCGTCTCCTCTTCCCAGGCCGGATCGCGCAGAACATGGACGGGATCGCTCGTGAACAGGCCGCCGTTGAATTTGGTCGGATATTCGCCTCGAGCGTTGCAGCCGAGCATATAGCGGAACAGATTGTAGTTGCGCCCTACCTGCCACGGCCGCTCGTCGGCGAGCCGCCGATCCGGATCGATGACGATCCGGCTGCGCTCCCAGAAGGCGCGCCACCATTGCCGCGACTCCTCCTCGGCCCGCTCCGCGCTCTCCTCCGCCTCCGCCAGCCGCTCGTCAAGCTTGCCGCGCCACGCTTCCAGGCTGTCCGCCTGTTCGCTGTGCAGGGCGATGACGGCGCGATGCCGCTCCCGCGCTTCGTCGCTCGCCAGCTTCCATGCCTTGAACGGCGTTTTCAGATAGACGCCTTCCTCCGTGCCCGCCGGCCGCATGCCGTCGCCGCGCATCAGGCCGCCGAACGTATAGCGGTATTGCGGATTCCACAGCCGCTCCCGATGATCCCCTAATCCTTGCAGCTCCACAAGCTTGTCGAAGACGAGCGCCTCGTCCCGGTTGCGGTGGAAGAAAAGCACGCCTTCCCCGTCAAATTGCACGCTGTCCGGATACGTCATCATCGCGCCGGGGTAGCCCACCATACTCGTCGCGCACATGCGGCGGGGATGGGGCACTTCGCGTTCCCGGAACCGCCAGCTTTCGTACGCGAGCAGGACTCGAACCGGACGATTCGCCTCGACATTCAGGCGGACGACCGGCCGCAGCGCGTCGACCCGGACCGCGACCGTCGCGGCCGTGCCGTCCGCCAGCGAGCCGGCGATCTCGATGAAGCCTTCCCGCAGCTTCAGCTCCTGGCGAAACGACACCCCACCTGTGAAGGGGTTCGGATCGAGCCGCAGACGGACCCTGCCGAGCTTCAGCATCTGATTGTTCTCGTCGAAGCTTCCGCTCCGGTCGATATAGAAGCAGATGTCGCCCTGCTCGACCCAGACGTTCAGTCCGACGTCGTGGCCGCCCGCCGGCATGCTTTCGCCGGAATGGCGGCTCGGCGTCTCCCACACGACGTTGTACGCCTCAAGGTTCATCGCTTACTCTCCTTGCTTGGTCGCGTCATATGCTGCCTGCATAATCTCCAGATAGCGCTTCAGATTCAGATTGTCCAGTCCTTTGACGTATGCGTCCCAGTCTTTGTCCAGATCTTTGGAGCCGGTGACGAATTGCAAGGCGTTCTGATCGATGTAATCCTTGATGTTCGTCTTCATCATCGCCGTTTCGTCCGCGACGGCCGGATCGATCCAGATCGCCCAGTGCGGGAACACTTCCTCGGGCTCCTTCCCTTCATACAGATTCGTCGCTTCCTGAAGACGGCGTTCATAGCCTTGCGACGAGTAAATGTCCTTCTCCTGCACCCATCCGTCCCGAAATTCCTTCGGCTGAAAATATTGCGCCATCGAGCCCCATGCCGAGTTGCGCGGCGGATCTCCCTCTTTGCCCGGAATGGCGGCCAGTATCGGTTCGGCCGATTCCTCGTTCGCCACATCTCCCTCCTGCGGCCGCCGCCAGTCGACGCCCTCTTCGCCGAAATGGGCGCGAATTTGCCCCTCTTCCGTAAACATGTAATCGAGCATTTTGATGGCGGCCACCTTCGCTTCCTCGCTCGCCTTGTTCGTCAGCACGAACGTCGCGCCGGGATCGCTCGGATAGTTGTAAGTGGCATACGATGCGTTCGGTCCCTGAAGCGGCGGCAGCGGATTGTAGTCGGCCCCGTATTTCGAATCGGTGCCGGTCGTCACGAATATGGCGGGATGCATCGCCGCGCCGGCGCCGAGAATTTGCGCGCTTTCGTTGTCGCCGATTTTTTTGAACGCTTCGGCGTTCTGGGTGAAAGCGCCCGGATCGATCAGCCCGGCATCGAACATCGATTTCACGAACGCAAGTCCCTGCTTCCATTCCTCCTTGTTCGCGGCGATATCCACTTTGCCGTCCTTGACCGTCAAATACGTCCTGTCGTCGTTATAAATGAAGCCGTTCATGATGAAAGGAATGATATGCACGCCGTATTCCTCGATCGAGCCGCTGAGCGGCACTTCGTCGGGCTTTCCGTTTCCGTTCGGGTCGCGCGTCTTGAAGGCGGTCAGCACCTCTTTGAATTCGTCGAGCGTATTCGGCATGTCGAGCCCCAGTTTTTCCAGCCATGTCGTATTGATCCACATTTTGTTCGGATAGGAGCAATGGAAGCATTCGATCAGCTGGGTCAAGCCGTAGATGTTGCCGTCGGGCGCCGTGTTCATCGCCCGGTAGTACGGAAAATTGTCGAGCGCCGCCTTGATATTGGGCGCATGCTGCTCGATCAGATCGTTAAGCGGCACGATCACGCCTTGCTGCGAGAAACGGATCAGATCCGTCTGGGAAAACTTGTCGACCCACGGAATCAGCATGAACAGGTCCGGATAGTCGCCGCTGGCCAGCGCAATCTGGCGCTTCTCGGCCGCCCCGTCATACGGAACCGTCTCCCATTGAAAGCGGATGTTGAATTTCTCCTCCACCAGCTTGGTGAACGAGTTCGACTCATAGTCGGTCGTCGCGTCCTGTTGGGCGAAAATGCGAATATTAACCGGAGCTCCGCCCTCCCCGGCCGCCGGCTCCGACGGCTCCCGCGACCCGCCTTTGTCCGGCGAACACGCCGTCAGCGCGAGCGCCGCAATGAGCAAAGCCGCCATCCAGCTCGCCATCTTCCCTTTCATTCGTGGACCCTCCTTTTTATTCGGCATTGTTCGGCATTATTCAGCATGATTCGGTATTATCCGGCCCCGTTCGCCAGAGCCGAAACTTCATCTTCCGCCGGCCATCATCCTTTTACGGAACCGATGAGCATCCCTTGGACGAAGTAGCGCTGCACGAACGGGTAGATGACCAGCACCGGCAAGCTTGCCACGACGATCAGCGAATATTTCATCAGATCGGCGAGCTGCTGCCGCTGCACCATTTCCGACGCTTCCATATTGCCGGTCGACGTGTTGAGAATCAGGATGTTGCGCAGCACCAGCTGCAGCGGTTGAAGCGACTGCGATTTCAGATAAATGAGCGCATCGAAATAGGCGTTCCATTGGCCGACGGCATACATGAGCACGAGCACCGCCACAATCGGCTTGGAGAGCGGCAGCACGACGCTCCACATGAACCGCAAATCGCTGCAGCCGTCGATTTCGCTCGCCTCCGCCAGCTCTTCCGGGATGGACGTCTGGAAGAACGTCCGGGCGATGATGACCTGCCAGACGGCGACCGCCTGCGGAATGAGCAGCGCCCAGCGCGTGTCGATCATGCCGAGTTCCTTGACGACCAGATAGGTCGGTATCAGTCCGCCGGAGAACAGCATCGTGAACGTAATGAAGACCATGACGAGGTTCCGTCCGAAAAACGTTCTTCGCGACAGCGGATACGCGAGCGCCACCGTCATCGTGACGCTGATGAGCGTGCCGAAGACGGCGTAAAACAGCGAGTTGGCATAGCCCGTCAGCACCTGGGAATTGCCGAATACCGCCCGGTATCCCGCCAGCGATAAGTCGACGGGAAACAGCCACACCCTGCCCGACGATACGGCGAGCGGACTGCTCAGCGACGAGCTGACGATGAACAGCAGCGGGTACAGAACGGCGGCGAGCACGGCGATCAGCAGCGTGTAGACGCCGATGAGAAACAGCCTGTCGCCCGGCGATTCCCGGATGCGCCGACGACTCGTTGCCATGACGATCACCTCTTTCGCAAGGGGAATGGGATTACCACAGGCTGTTGCCGGACACTCGGCGCGCGAAGGCGTTGACAAGCAGCAGCAAAACGAGATTGACGAGCGAATTGAACAGTCCGACGGCGGTTGCAAAGCTGAAATTGGCGTTGAGCAGGCCGATTTTGTACACATAAGTCGCAATAATTTCGGATGTGCTCAGATTGAGCGGATTTTGCAGCAGGTAAATTTTCTCGAATCCGACCGCCATGATGTTACCGACGCTCAGAATGAGAATAATGACGGCGGCGGGCAGCAGGCCGGGAATGTCGACGTGGACGATTTTTTGCCATCTCGATGCGCCGTCGACTTTCGCCGCTTCGTAGAGCGACGGGTCGATGCCGGCCAGTGCGGCAAGATAGATAACGGCGGAATAACCGGTATTTTGCCACACGTCCGACCAGACGTAGACCGAGCGGAACAGGCCCGGTTCGCCGAGAAAATTGATCGCACCAAGCCCGAGCGACTGCAGCGCCTGATTGACGATGCCGAGCCGCGGCGCCAGCAGCAGCATAATCATCGAGACCATAACGACGGTCGAAATGAAATACGGCGCATACGTCACCAGCTGTACGGCGCGTTTGAAGAAGCCGGAACGAATTTCGTTCAGCGCGAGCGCCAAAATGATCGGAATCGGAAAACCGACCGCCAGATGATAGATGCTGATGAACAGCGTATTTTTGATGAGCGTCCAGAACACCGGGTTTCCGAAGAACAGCTCGAAATGTTTGAACCCGGCCCACGGACTGCTCCATATGCCCTTTACCACGCTGTAGTCCTTGAAAGCAATGACGGCGTTCAGCATCGGCACGTACTTGAAAATGAGAAAATACAGAATGGGCGGCACAACGATCAGATAGAGCTGCCAGTGGCGGCGCACGCTTCGGCGGGCGACCGTTACCGCTTTCAGAAGTCCCCCCTCCTTTCGGATGCGATTTCGGATCAGTCTCGGTTGCGATGTCGAGTTTCGACTGTGGTGTCGAGCATGTTCGGAAAGTCGGGCTCCCGGGATTGACAGCGCTTTCCGTGGATTGAATTGTAGCGCCGGCCGCTCACCGGCGTAAAGGTACAATTGCGGAACCAACCGTACAATGCCTTCTGCCGCGACCGTACAATGGTTCCGTCGGGGTACACGAATCGCAACGCCTTCGTCCGCGCCAAGTAAAAAAGACATATTCAAGGCCGACTGGATAGCGTAGCCGCTACAACAGAAACGACATATCCATTGCAGGCAGTACAGCGGACCCCCGCTACAGGTAGAAACGGCATGCCCACTGCAAGCAGAAACGGCGTACCCGCAGCAGGCAGAAACGGCGTATCCACTACAAGCAAAAACAACGCACCCACTGCAAGCAGAAACAGCGTACCCACTGCAAGCAGAAACAGCGTACCCACTGCAAGCAGAAACAGCGTACCTACTGCAAGCAGAAACGGCATATCCACAGCAGGCTGGGGATGTGGGCAAAATTGCAATTGTGCAGTATTTTCGAGCCATTTTCAACCATCAGAGTAAAATTCTTGCGAAAATACATCTTTTCGTGGTCAAATCCCGCATTCGAGTATGCGGAAGCTTTGAAATACTGTAGAATTGCAGGATTTTCCCGAAAATGAACGAATTCGGGGCCAAATTCTTGTATTTTTGCAGGATTAGTCAAGCCGTATCGTTCAGCCCAGGCGTTTCCGCCAACAAGATCGAGCGAGAGTAATCGTTGAGGCCGCCATTCGAAGACCAACTATTCGAAGACCCAACTATTCGAAGACCAACTATTCGAAGACGAACAGTCTCGCGGCATTCGATCCGAGGGACGTTCCGCAGGCCATGAAGCTACTTACCGGAAACACCGATCTGCAATTTGCAGACTGTATGCCGCTTACCGAAAACACCGATCTGCAACTGCAGACTGTATGCCGCTTACCCGAAACACCGATCTGCAATCTGCAGACTGTATGCCGCTTACCGGAAACACCGAGCTGCAATCTGCAGACTGTATGCCGCTACCGGAAACACCGAGCTGCAATCTGCAGACTGTATGCCGCTTTCCCGAAACACCGATATGCGACTGAAAACTGAATATCGGCTTTTTTTTCCAGAAGCCTACTCCGAAGCGCTTCGGTAGGCGCTTGGCGAGAGGCCCCGCAGCCGCTTGAAGGCGCGTCTGAACGAATGGGCGCTGTTGTAGCCGACGCTGAAGGCGATCTCTTCGATCGTCAGATCGGATTGGAGCAGCAGTTCGGCGGCCTTGTCCAGCCGGATCCGTTCCAGGCAATCGGACAGATTTTCGCCGGTGCGCTCCTTGAACAGCTGCGAAATGTATTTTTCGGGCCTGCCGACATGCTCGGCGATGCGGTAGAGCGTCAGGTCCGCATCCGCATACCGCTCTTCAAGAAAGCGCCGGATGTCGGCAATCGTCCTGGAATCGCGCTGCAGCCGCCGGTTCGTCACCAGCTCGCAGCAGCTTTCGATGGCGTCGAACAGCTGGATGCGGACCGTATCCAATCCGTCCGACAGCTGGATGCGGACGATGCGGCGCCTAAGCTCCTCCGCTTCCTCCGCGTTCCGGAACGCTTCCTGGGCGAGCAGCTTGAACAGCGTCCCTTTCAGCTCGGCGACGAGCTGCTGCGACATTTCGACGGACAGATCGCGTTCCGCAAGATTGCGTTCCATCAATTCCGCCGCGAGCCGCTGCGCTTCTTTGGCTTCCCCGGCCTTGACCGCATTCATAAGCCGCAGTTCCGCATCGACCGGATAATAGTACGAATCGGTCTGCTGGGCGAGCCGGCGATACCACCAGATGCCCGCTCCGCCCGCCCAGGCGGCGTGCTCGAGCGTCTGCCTCGCTTCGCCGAACGAGCGGGCGACGTCGGCGAGCGTGCGGAAGGCGCCGCCCATCGCCGCGGCCGAGGCGATCCGGTATTCCGCCGCAAAACCGACGATGCCGGCCAGCCAGCGTTCCACCTCGCGTTCCGTCCGCTCGTCGGGTTCGTCGGCCATAAGCAGGACGAACGCGATTTTGTCGGTGTCGATATCGGTAGCGAGCAGGCCGTTCCCGGGAACGCCGCCCGCGGCGCCGCCCGCTGCCCCCGTCTCCATCCGCTGCCGAAGCAGCACTCTGGCCGCATGAAGCTCGTCGAAGATGTCGGTGCTATCCATGCCGGCGTAGCCGTTCAGATGAAGAAGACCGACATAGCCGCACCGTCCCGGAAGCGGAATGCCCGATTGCGCGGCGGCCGCCTCAAGCTCTCCTCTGGCGTTGAATTCACCCCGCAAAAGCCGCTTCGTGAAAGCGTCACGCAGCATCGGCAGCTGATGCTTCAGTTCCTCCTGCAGCGACCGGTTGCTCGATATCAGCTTGGCAATGTTGCCGTGCAAAAAATCATAGTCGTTGACCGGACGCTCCGGCGGCAAGGCGCTGTGATCCCGGAAGATGCTGATGAGCCGGAGGATCGGCGCGGTATGGCGGTAAGCGAGCAGCAAGCAAAGCGCCAGGCCCGCCGCCACCGTCACGGCCGTAACCGTCCAGGTCATCTTCTTGATCACGTTCGCCTCTTCCATGATCGCCCGCTGCGGAACGCCCGCCGCATATGTCCAGCCGTTGTAGGAGGAGCGAACGGTCATGAGCAAAGTGCCGTCCCGCAAATAGCGGGCATCCGGGCCGTCCGTACGCCCGCTATTTTGCGTCAGCTTCCCGATATCTTCTTCCCCGATGCCCGAAGCGGCCAGCGTGCGGCCGTCGCGATCGACGACATACGCCCATCCGCCATACTCGCGGGATATGTTCTCCAGCAGCCGGGATATTTTTTTCTGGTCGATAATGACGACGGCGGTGCCGGGCGGATGGTTGAAGCTGTTCAGCGGCAGCGACTGCACAAAGCTGATAACGGACATTTCCTTGCGGGCGCCGACGAACGGCTGCAGCGGGATGACGGTGCGCTGGTGGCTTTGCTCCAATATTTCGGCGATCCACCGCTCGTAGGGCATATTCGCGTAGTGATACAGCTCGTAGTAATGGGAAGGGCGATAGTATACCGCGCCTGCCGAAAGAATCGCATCGTAATTGCGAAGATAGACGAAGAAGTCCTCGAGAAAATCGTTCGTCTGCGCGAACCGGGCAATGTCGCGCGACGTCTTCCACAACAGATAGGTGCTGCCGGCATCGGCCGCAACCCGTTCGCCCATAAGCCGGTTCAGATCCTGATGGATGGCGAGCTGGCGCGTAAAGCCTTCCACTTCGGCCATGCGCTGGTCCAGTATCCGTCTTGTCTGGTCCAGCAGCATGCGGCTCGTCTCCATGGAACCGTTCCGGGCCACATCAAGCGACACCCGGTACGAAATCATGCCGGCCGCTACCGGAATCATCAGAATGATGACGTACGAAAGCAGATACTTCCGAAAAACACTCGACATGCCAGTTCGTTTCATCGCCAGTCCCCCTTGGCCCGCCCAAAATAGTAAGCGTTTTCATTTTAGCCGATAAACTTGCCGATGTAAAAATGTAAAAATTCGCCGATTGCAAAAAAACTGCAGATGTACAAGGATCGCCTCTTCTTTTACATTATCCTCAAGCCGTGGCTGTCCCGCCGAAATCATTCCTGCAAGAAAGAGGTGAATCGGTCCTTTGAAGTCGATGCGGAAAAATTGGGATTTGTACGTGCTGATCGTTCCGGTCATCGTCTACTACATTATGTTTCACTACGTTCCGATGTACGGGGTCCAGATCGCGTTCAAAAACTTCATTGCGTCAAAAGGCATTACGGATAGCCCATGGGTCGGCTTCAAGCATTTCGAGCGATTTTTCAACAGTTATTACTTCGAGCGGCTCATTCTCAACACGCTTGAAATCGGCCTGTACGAGCTGATCGTCGGCTTTCCGATTCCGATCTTGCTCGCGCTGATGATCAATGAAGTCCGCAGCAAATATTTCCGCAAAACGGTGCAGACGGTCACTTACGCGCCCCATTTTTTGTCTACGGTCGTCCTGGTAGGCATGCTGTTCATCTTTCTCGATCCGCAATCCGGCTTCATTAATATGCTCATTCGCATGTTCGGCGGCGAACCGGTCTCATTCCTGACCGAGCCGGCGTGGTTCAAGACGCTGTACGTCTTTTCGGGCGTATGGCAGCAGATGGGCTGGAGCTCCATTATTTATTTGGCGGCGCTGACAGGCATCGACCCGCAGCTGCACGAGGCGGCGAAAGTGGACGGCGCTTCCCGGCTCAAGCGTATCTGGCATATCAACCTGCCGGGCATCATGCCGACGATCATTATTCTGCTTATTATGAATGTCGGCTCCGTCATGGCGGTCGGCTTCGAGAAAGTGTTTTTGATGCAGAACGACCTGAACCGGGAAAGCTCGGACGTCATCGCCACCTACGTGTACCGCAGCGGGATCGTCGGCGCGCAGTACAGCTTCTCCGCGGCGATCGGACTGTTCAATTCCGTCGTCAACTTCATCCTGCTCGTCACCGTCAACTTTATCGCCAGAAAGGTGGGGCAGACCAGCCTATGGTAAAGCCATCAACGGGAGACCGGATTTTCGATTTCATCAACCATCTGCTGCTGGCGCTCGTCCTTGTCATCGTGCTGTATCCGCTTTTTTTCGTCGCGATCGCGTCGATCAGCGATCCGTCGGCGGTCGTGGGCGGCGAAGTGTGGCTTTGGCCGAAGGACCTGACGTTTACCGGTTACGAGAAAGTGTTTGCGAACAAAGAAATATTGGGGGGATACCTGAACACGATCATCTATACGGCCGTCGGCACCGCCGTCAACGTCGTCATGACGATTCTGGCCGCCTACCCGCTGTCGCGCAAAGATTTCAACGGGCGCAACGTTATCACGGCGCTGTTCGTCTTTACGATGTTTTTCAGCGGCGGGCTTATTCCGACTTACCTGGTCGTCAAAAGCCTCGGCATGATCAACACGATGTGGGCGCTTATTATTCCGAACGCGGTCGCCATCTGGAACATCATTATTATGCGCACGTTTTTCCAGCAGAGCATTCCCCATGAAGTGCAGGAATCGGCGCAGATGGACGGCTGCGGCAATATCCGCATTTTGCTGAAGATCGTGCTGCCCCTCTCGCTGCCGATACTGGCCGTCATGACGCTCTTCTACAGCGTCGCGCACTGGAACTCGTACTTCAGCGCCCTGATCTATTTGACCGAACGGGCCAAATATCCGCTGCAGCTCATTCTGCGCGAGATTTTGATCCAGAGCAATATGCAGGACATGATCCAGACAAGCGAGGAATCGCTGGCCAGAACGATCATGGAAGCCGAGTCGATCAAATATTCGGTCGTCATTATCGCCAATCTGCCCGTCCTCCTGCTGTATCCGTTCCTGCAGCGGTACTTTGTCAAAGGTATGGTTATCGGAGCCATCAAAGGCTGATCACGATATAATGGATTCCTGGGGGGAGTTTTCTTGAAAAAGCTAAAAACGTTAGCCCGCATGTCCGTCGCCGCCGTTCTGTCGATGTCGCTGATCGCGGGATGCTCCGGCGAGTCGTCTTCCGGGCCGCAGACGGGCGAAGAGCCGTCCGGCAATCTGAACGCGACGGGCCTGCCGATCGTGAACGAACCGATTACCCTCAAAATGGTGGCCGGCAAAGCGCCGACGACGGCGCCGGACTGGAGTCAGACGATGCTCTGGCAGGAGTACGAGAAGATGACCAACGTCAAAATCGAATGGGAGATGATCCCGACGGACAACCTGGCGGAGAAGCGCAACATTATGCTCGCCGGCGGCGACTATCCGGACGCGTTCTTCACCGCTTCCATTCCGACGGCCGACCTGCTGAAATACGGCCGGCAGGGCGTATTCATCAAGCTGAACGACCTGATCGAACAGCATGCCCCGAATCTGAAGGCGATCCTGGAGAAATATCCCGAAGTGAAGAGCGGGCTGACGATGCCCGACGGCAATATATACTCGTTCCCGACCATTTACGATCCCGAATTTACGTCCGTGCTCGCCGGCTCCAAAATGTGGATCAAAAAAAGCTGGCTCGACAATCTCGGCCTGAAGGAGCCGGAGACGACGGACGAGTTTTACGAAATACTGAAAGCGTTCAAGGAGAACGACGCGAACGGCAACGGCCAGCAGGACGAAATTCCGTATCAAAGCGTCGGCATCGCGCCGCTTATCAACTATTTGCGAGGCGCATGGGGGCTTGGCAACCGGGGCGTCCGGAACGCAAACGTCGACCTCGATCCGGAAAGCGGAAATGTCCGCTTCATTCCTGCCGATCCGAAATACAAGGAAATGCTGCAGTACATCCGAAAGCTATATGAAGAAGGACTGATCGCCTCGGATATTTTCACCGTTCAGGCGAACCAGTTCTATGCGACCGGCGCCGAAGGCGTATACGGCGCGACCATTACGACGAGCCCTTATACGCTGATGAACCAGACGGACTATATCGGCGCGACGGCGCTGAAAGGTCCTTACGGCGACCAAATCTGGTCGGCCGTCGGCTCGCCGCTCGCCTCGCCCGGCGCCTTCGTCATTACCGACCGCAATCCGGAACCGGAGGCGACCGTGCGCTGGATCGACCATTTGTACGGCGAAGAAGGCAGCAAAATGTTCTTTATGGGATTCGAAGGGAAATCGTATGTCGTGAACGACAAGGGCGAATACGAATATACCGAAGAAATTACGAACAATCCGAACGGTCTCACGTTCGAGCAGGCGCTTATCAAATATGTCGTATGGCCGGGCGGCGGTTATCCGAACATCGTTCAGCAGCGGTTTTTCAAGGGCGCGGAAAGCCAGCCGGAATCGGTCGCGGCCGCGGAGCGGTTCAAACCGTTTTTCCCTGAAGAAATATGGCCGACCTTCAGCTTCACCGAGGAAGAGAACGACGACATGGCCACGCTCGGGGCGGACATCAACAGCTTTGTCACCGAAATGCAGGCGAAATTCGTATCCGGCAGCGCTTCGTTCGACGAATGGGATCAATATTTGAAAACGCTGGACCAAATGGGGCTAAAACGATACCTGGAAATCTACCAAAACGCTTATGAGCGCTTTAAACAAGGTTGACGGGAAACACCGGAGCGGCCGGGGGGCATAGGCGCCCTTCCGGCCGCTGGCGCGAAAGCCATCATCGCAGATTGCCAAACATCGCAGAATAGGGGGCCTGTTAACCCATGATCAAAAGTCAGCGATTTTACAACTATTTGTTCTCCTACATTTTGCTGACGATTATTCTGCTGTTGATCATGAGCGTTGTCGTCTATAACAATTTTTTGGACACGCTTCGCGATGAAGTCGAACGAGCCACCATCGCTTCGCTCGATCAATTCCGCGAGACGCTTGACCAGCGCATTCTGGAAATGGACCAAATGGCATTGCAAATTTCTCGAAACGCGCAATTGACTCCTTATATGGCGACAGCGAACGGGTACGGCCCATACAAAGCGATTGAGGAATTGAAGCAATACTTGTCGACCAATATGTTCATTCACGATATCGTCATTCGTTTTCACGCGCGCACGCCCGAGCAATTGTACGCGACAAGCGGGACGTATGGCATCGATCTGTTTTTTGAAGACATCTTCCGCTTCGAAAGCTGGAGCAAGGACGATTTTATCCGGCTCAGCGCGTCGCTTACCGCGCCGGTCATGCGGCCGGTCGAGACGGTCCGGTACAACCGGGTCGTGGACGAGCGGTATGCCGTCTATCTCTCCCCGCTGCCTTCGGGCTCGGACTCCCCGTACGGCGTCGCCATGTTTCTGATCGACGAGAGCGCGTTTCACAGTCTGGCGGCGAATGTGCTCGGGGAATACAACGGCATGCTGTACTTGCTGAACGGGGATAACGAAGTGCTGTACGAATATGCCCAGGGCGATGCCGGCGTCGGGAGCGATTCCGTGCCGGAGCAGCTCCGGGCAATGGACGGCGATTGGAGCATGGCCAACGTTTCGCTCGACGGGCGCAAATATACGGCGATCCGCCATATCTCGGCCAAATACGGCTACAGCTACGTCGCGTTGATGCCGACCGACCAGATTATGCGCAAGGTGGACGAATCCCGGCTGCTGTTCAACTTCACCTTCTCCGTCGTTTTCGTCCTGGGCGTCATCCTCGCGGTAGCCTTCTCCATCCGCAATTACAAGCCGCTGCAGAAGCTGGCGGGCATCGTCTCCAGCCAGCATCAGGCCGACGGCCTGCCGGACGCGCGCGGAACGGACGAACTCGATTATATTTCCACCGCCGTCGTGCAGATGGCCAAGGAGAAAGAAGGGCTGATTCACCGGCTGCACAGCCAGGCGAACGCCTTGCGGGAGCAGGTGCTGCTTTCGCTGATCAAAGGCAAGTTCAAAACGCGGGAGGAATGGGAAGATATGCTCCATTTCTCCAATTTGCGTCTTGACCGCCCCTACTTTGCCGTCCTGCTGTTTCTGATCGACGATTATGACAAATTTCGCCAGGACAATTCGGATTCGATGCAAAATTTGCTGAAATACAGCCTGGTCAAAGTGCTGGAGGAGCTGTCCGTGGAAGCCGGCCACGGCTTCGGCGTCGAGCTGGTCGACGGGCGCAGCATCGTGTTTCTGATCAACTTGAACGAAGGGTTCGACGATGAGGAAGTGCTGCGCGAGCTGGCCATGGAGGCGAAGCAAATTTTCCATCAATATTTCCGGTTTACGGTGACAACCGGCATCGGCAGCATCTGCAGCGACTTCACGGCCGTCTCGCGGTCGTTCATCGAAGCGAGCCATGCCGCGCGCTACCGTCTCGTCAAGGGCGGGAATCAGGTTATTTTCTTTCGCGACATCGAGCAGGCGAACCGCAAAGACCGGTGGTATCCGGTGGAAACGGTGGAACGGCTCGTCCGGGCGATCCGGCAGGGCGACGGCCAGGCGGTCGAGGAGACGGTGCGGCAAGCGTTCGGGCACATCCCGGAGAACAATATGCCGATCGGGGCGGCCGAGTACATCTGTTTCGATATCGTCAACAATATCGCGAAAACGCTGATCGAGCTCGATATCGAGCTTGACGAGGCGATGAGCGAAGCGCTGGAGCGGCTGTTCGTCCCCCATTTCGAAACGATCGAGGAGCTCGAGCGGCTCGTGACGGACATTTGCCGCAACGTATGCCGCTTCATCGCGGGGCAGAAAGAAAGCAAAAACATCGAGCTGCTGAACCGGATGAAAGCCTATATCGACGACCATTATACCGATCATTCGATCACGCTGGAATCGATCGCCGAGCAGTTCGGGATATCGCCTTCGTACGCCACGCGCTTCTTCAAGGACCAGACCGGTGAATCCCTGATGCGCTATATCGACGGACTGCGCATGCGCCAGGCGAAACGGCTGCTGAAAACAACCGACCTCAAGCTGAAAGATATCATGCTTGAGGTCGGCTATGTCGATTCGACGAATTTTATTCGCAAATTCAAGAAAAACGAAGGCGTAACGCCGATTCAATACCGCAACATCACCAATTCGGGGACTTGAGCTTCATCGCCCGCTCCTCGGCTCTGCGGCGCGGCTTACGCGCCGGCATGCCGCCCGCTGACGATAAACGAGACCGTATGCGGCCGGCTTGCATACAGCGTATATTCCGGATGCGTCCGGGCGCTCCAGCTGTCGTCGCCGCCGACGCCCATCTGCCGGCCGCTGATACGCACGACCGTTCGGTTCGAGTCCGGCAGCTTATAGGCGTGGCTGGCCGCTTCCAGCTCGTCCGGCGTATAGGGAAGCGCGCTGAACTCGATCAGCGGAACGCCTGCGAACCTTAGCGCCGCTCCCGAGCCGCCGCGGAGCTCCGCCCACCGGACATCGGTCTTGTTGCCGCATTCCTGCGGCTTCAAGTAAGGAACGAACTGCTCCCGTACCGTACCGCTGTAGATGCCGACCGGAGCGCCGCTCTTGCGGTCCCAGTAATTTTCGTGCGGTCCCCGGCCATACCAGGTCAGCCGGTCCAGGCCGCCGTCCAGCACGAACAGCATGCCGACGACCGGTATTTCGGGCAATGCCGCCGAACCGGGATAGAGCGTCCCTTTCACTTCGACTTCCCCGCCGCTTCGGATCGTATAGCGGACTTCGAAACGCGACGGCACGCCTGTCGGCAGCAGCCACTGCTGGACGATCGAGATCGACCCGTCTTGGCCGAACCGGCGGCAGGCAAGCGACCGCTCGCCGCTTTCGCTCGCCTGCCGCCAGACGGCGCTTCGCTCGTGCAGACGGTTGCCGCGGTCGTTGTCTGTCCATGCCCGCCAGAAGTTGGGGCGAGGCGCCTCGCACAGAAGCTCCCGTCCTCCGAGCCGGTACGACACCCAGTCGCCGGTCTCCGGATCGAATGCCGCTTCGAAGCCGCTGCCCGCCACTATAAGCCGTCCGTCCCGCTCTTCCGCCGCAAGCGGATCTTCGTTCTTTTCGCTCTCCATCGCGACTGCCGCGGCCGCGGAGACGGTCGGCAGACAGAATTGCTCGAACGCGACGATATGCCCTTTGTCGGCCCATCCGGCCGCTTCCTTCAGGCGGAGGCTGATCGTCACGATATATTCGTTTCCGGCCGACGGCGCCGTATCGAACGGCAGCCGCACGAGCGCGCTCTCGCCGGGCGCGACCGCGAAGCACCCCGTCTGCCGCTCCACGATCTCGCCGTCCCGGGACAGCTCCCATACCCAATCGAACGCATCCAGATTCGTGAACAGAAACTTGTTCGTGACGCGGTATTCGCTGCGGCTCCAGTCGGCCGGGACGATGTCGACGTTCTGGTAGCATTTTTTGACTTCGGCCAGCTTCGGCGTTACCGTCCGGTCCCCGAACAGCAGTCCGTTGCCGCAAAAATTGCCGTCATTGGGCGTATCGCCAAAATCGCCGCCATAGGCCAGATACGCGGTGCCGTCGGCCGTCCGGGTCAAAATCGACTGGTCGACCCAATCCCAGATGAAGCCGCCCTGCAGGACGTCGTAACGGTCGAACAGGCGCGTATATTTGTCCAGATTGCCGCAGGAATTGCCCATCGCATGGCTGTATTCGCACAGGATGTACGGCTTCTTCGCCGGTCCGAGCGCATAGCGCTCCACAAGGTCGGGCTGGACGTACATGACGCTTTCGATGTCCGATGCCGCGTCGTACGCCCGGTGATGGAACGTTCCTTCGTAGTGGACGAGCCGGGACGAATCCCTTTCGCGGAAGAAATCCCGCATCCGGATAAAATTTTCCCCGCCGAACGATTCGTTGCCGAGCGACCAGATCAGAATCGACGGATGGTTTTTGTCGCGCTCGTACATCGAACGGCACCGGTCGATCACATTGGCCGTCCATTCCGGCTTGCTTCCGGGGAGGGTGTCCTCCTCTTCCTGCTGGCCGTACCGCCACAGCCCGTGCGTCTCCAGATTGACCTCGTCGATGACGTAAAGCCCGTACTCGTCGCACAGATCGTACCATTCCTTCCGGTTCGGATAATGCGACGTGCGGACCGCGTTAATATTGTGCGACTTCATCAGCTTGATGTCCGTCACCATCGTCTCCCGGTCGATCGCGCGGCCGCGGTCGCACTGGAATTCGTGGCGGTTGACGCCCTTGAACACGATGCGTTTGCCGTTCAGCTTCATGACGCCGTCCTCGATCTCGAAACGGCGGAAGCCGATCCGGCAGCCGACCGTTTCGAGCGGCGTACCGTCCGCCCTCTTCAGCGTCAGCGCAAGCCGGTATAAATTCGGCTGCTCGGCGCTCCACAGCAGCGGCTGCCGGACGACCGTCTCGCCCGATACGCGCACCTCGGCTTGTCCGGCGAGCCTGGCCGCCATCGTCAGCGGCTCGTTCAGCACCGCCAGGCCGTCCGCGTCGTACAGCATCGCCTCGACCGTCACCGTCTCGGAGAGAAGCGCGTCGTAATTGCCGACGACGGCGTCGATCTTGAGTCTGGCGGTCGTCAGGCTTCTGTCGAGCTCGCTGCGGACGGTATAGTCAAACAGATGGGCGGCCGGCTTCGAATACAGATAGACATCGCGAAAAATGCCGCTCAGCCGCCAAAAATCCTGGTCCTCCAGCCAGCTGGCGTCACACCAGCGGTATACCTCGACCGCCAGTTTATTGTCGCCCGCCGTCAAATAAGGCGTAATATCGAATTCCGCCGGCGTAAACGTATCCTCGCTGTAGCCGACAAAATCGCCGTTCACCCAGACATAGAAGGCCGATTCGACGCCTTGGAAGCTGATGTAGACCGGCGAGCCCTGCCACGATTCCGGCACCGTAAACGTCCGGATATACGAGCCTACCGGATTGTAGGCGGTCGGAGCGAACGGCGGCCGGATATTTTCCTTGTCCTGCCACGGGTAGCGAATGTTCGTATAATGCGGGTAATCATAGCCTTCAAATTGCCAATGCGACGGAACCGGAATTTCCGCCCATTCCGAAGCGTCGTAATCTTTGCGGTAAAAATCGGCGATCCGCTTGTCCGGCGTTTCGGCAAAGCTGAATTTCCAGTTTCCGTTCAGGCTTTGATACCGGGAGGAGGCCGACGGATCGCCCTTCAGCGCATCCTGGACATGTTCGTAGGAAATCGTGTCCGCATGGGCGGGAAGGCGGTTCAATTGAAAAATATCCGGGTTGTTGTTCCACTCCGGATAGCCGTTCGCCGGCGGGACATAAACGAATTTGCTGGCCAATACGGCACCTTCTTTCCTTCGAATATCGTTTTACATCCCAAAGTGTATTACATCCGGCCTTCCCTTGAAATGAAAACATATTCGCAGGACTGTAACGATTTTCAGCAGTTCCTCTTCGGCTTTTGCCTTCATACAATATGGTGAATGTGACGACGGAGGTTGCGGAGGGACGAAAAGATGGGCAAAGCGGGTTTGAACATTCGAAGCGCTCTGTTTCTTGCGGCGGTATGCGGGCAAACCTACTCGCAGTTCAACCATCCCGAGGGATGGTTTCTCGTGCCCAAAGGGTATTCGGCTGTCGGCACGTTTGACGGCAAGGCTTACGCCGGAACGAGGGAACGGTTCGGTTTTATTATCGAATCGGACAACTCCTTCATTGCCGCGTTCCGGGGAACCGGCTCGGCCGAAGACTGGGCGTCCGATCTGATCGCCGACCAGACCGACTATTTCCCGGTCAAGGGAGCCGGATTGACGCATCGCGGATTCACCGATATCTACAAGTCAATCCGCGAAACGCTGCTCGGCCGGCTTGCGCGGCTGCCCGCGAACAAGCCGCTGTTCATCACCGGGCACAGTCTCGGCGGCGCGCTTGCCACGCTCGCCGCGCTGGACATCTCCGAGAATACCGGGTTCCGCAATCCGAAAGTATATACGTTCGCCGCTCCCCGGGTCGGGAATCCGGCGTTTGTCAAAAAGTACAACAAAACGATAGCCTGCCATTACCGCATTCAGAACGAATTCGATATGATCCCCCATCTCCCGCCGATCGTTTACTCCAGTCCCCGCACGAATCAAAAATCATATTATATGCATGTACGGGGCAAGGTGAAACGCTCGTTCCAAACCGGCACCATCTCCGGCAACCACGTGCTCGGCAATTATTTCAGCGATCTGGCGAAGGACGATCCTGCCTTCGCCGCGGCACTGTGCGCCTATCCCCCGGGCTGGTGTCCCGGCGTGCAGAGCGGCGCGCGAAGAACGGGGATGCGCGGCCGTTAATCGGCCGAATGTTCGCGTTCCTCCCCTGGCTTCTCCTGCTCCTTCTTCTCTTTCCTCCACGAATTCAGCTCGACGACCAACAGCAGGACGGCAAGCAGTGGAAGCAAAATGAAGAAAAACCACGGATTGTTATAGGGAATCATCATTATCCATCACTCTCCATTTCGTCAGTTCATGTTTCATGAACTTATTTTACAGTATATTTTGTATTTTCACAAGGAAAATACATGTATCGTGAAATTCGTGACCGGCATTCCTCCTAAACGAACACGTCAGGTTAAAATGATAGAAAAACAACGGATGCGAGAGAGAAGGACTGGCCATGATCGGAGCACAACTGAGAAAGCTGCGCAAAAAATCAGGCTGGACGCAAGAACAGCTGGCAGCGAAACTAAACGTCGCAAAATCCACAATTTCCCAATACGAGAATAACATTAACGAACCGGATTTACAAATGTTAGTTCAAATGGCCAATTTGTTCAATGTTTCTGTCGATTACTTGCTGGGACGCGAAATGTACGACCAGGCCCAGGCGGGCAAAGCGGAACCGAACATCCGCGAACGACTGACCGAGGAGGAAACGGCTTACCTGGACGAAAGCCTGAAGCTCTACCGCAAATGGATCGCCAAACGCAAAGAATCGTAACCTATAAACCGAAGCGTAAATGAAACATTTCAAAGAATGCCAAACAGGCTCTCCCGGAGTCATCGTTCGATGCCTGGGAGAGCCTTGCTAGTCAAGCCGGCAATACATAAAGCAGGATGGCGAAAAAATGCGTAACGGAACCGCCGAGCACAAACAGATGCCAGACAGCGTGATGATAGGGGAAGCTTCGCCACATATAGAACACGGTGCCGACCGTGTAGAGCACGCCTCCGGCGATAAGCAGCGACAATCCTTGCGGCGCCAGATGGACGGTCAGCGGCTTCCAGGCGAATACGATAAGCCAGCCGAGCGCGATATACAGCAGCGTCGACGTATACAGAAACCTCGAGGCGTACATCGATTTGAACACGACTCCAGCGGCGGCCGCCCCCCAGACGACGCCGAACAACGCCCAGCCGAGCGCCCCTTGAACGACATGGAACAGAATCGGCGTGTAGGTGCCCGCGATAAACAAGTAGATGCAGGAATGATCCAGCGCCTCGAATATTCGCTTCGCCCGCCCTTCCGGAAAGCTGTGCACGAGCGTCGACATCAGGTACAACAGCAGCATCATCGATCCGTAAATCGTGAAGCTGACGACATGCAGCGCCGTTCCTTTCGTTGCCGCGAACACGATGAGCAGCACGAGAGCGGCAACGCTCAGCCCCGCCCCGATGCCGTGCGTGATCGCGTTGGCCGTTTCTTCCCGCCTGGTGTAAACATGCGTATTGGCCATCTCGAATCCCCTCCCAGGAGCCTATACTTTATCGTTCGAATACGCCACCCGGGAATCGAGCGTGATAGACGCGCGCCGATTGTCGCGATCGTAGACAAACCCCGGTTCGTCTTTATCGTACAACCAGTATTTTTGCAGCGAACCGCCGTCCTGCGCGTACTCGAAATAAAACAGATTCAACTCGTTCAGATGGATGGCCAGACGCGCCGCATCCGCATCCCGGATTCCTTCGATCGTAACGAGCCAGCCGTCTCCCGACGGCTCGACCGAAAACGGATAGTTCCGCTCATCGGTATCGATAAGCAGTTGGCCGGTAACGAGCTTGACGAGCAGTTTCGAACGGGGGCCGGCCGCCGGGGCCGGTTGTGCCGCCGGTTCTTCCCGGTTCGCCGACGGCGGCAAGTCGATCAGCAGAAGCTGCGCCCCGCCGGCGCCGCCGCAGCGCAGCTCAAGCTCCGCCGTATCCGATATCCGGGCCTCGTCGCGCCTTCCGAGCGCATGCTCGCCGTTCAGCGAAACCGCGCCTTCGATGATGAAGAGAAACGCCAGGCGGCCCGGCGCAAGCGTACAGGAAACGGAGGCGCCGGCATCCAAATCGGCGTAATACATCGTCAAATCCTGATGGATATGCGCAACGTTCGCGGCCGGGCGGTTCGATACGATCGGCAGCAGCCGGTTATGGGCCGCCGCGGGATCGAAACGGGCCGTCTCGTACGAGGGCGAGAGCCGCTTCGTATCCGGCACGAACCAGATTTGCAGCAGCTCGGTCTCTTCATCGCCCGGGTTAACCTCCGAATGAATGATGCCTGTGCCGGCGCTCATCCGCTGCACCCCGCCGAACGCGGTAACAGCCGTATGCCCGGCGCTGTCCGAATGTTTAAGCTGACCCTTCAGCACGACCGTCACGATTTCCATCTCGCGATGCGGATGCGCGCCGAAGCCGTGTCTCCCCGCCACCTTGTCGTCATTGAACACGCACAAAGGACCGAAAAAGCGGTTGCTCGGATCATAGTATTCGCCGAAAGAGAAGCTCGCGCTGCTCTTCAGCCAGCCTGCGTCGCGCTTGTATTTGGCGTCCGATCTTCTGATGTCGATCACCGGTTACTCCCTCCCATCGGGCAGAGCCGTTGCCGCTTGCGGCGCAGCCAGCCTCTAATCCCAGTGTAAAAGATCACCCCCAATCTTTCAACCAGGAACGAATTACCCGTATCGTCTTGTCCAGATTGCATATCGAATCGGCGTCCGTAAAATCGGGTTCGTGACGAAAGTAGTCCGCATGCCCGCCCATCACCGGCAATCCCTCGACAAGCCCCGGAGCGAATTTCATCCGATCCCACCGGGGCAAGGCATACCGGCCTCTTCTCCAGCCTCCCCAGCTTCCGAGGCGGCTGATCCGGTCGGCGGTTCGCCCATCCGCGTCGATCGCGTAAAAATAACCGACCCGGTCACGAAACGACGGATCGATCGGCACCTTGGGCGACCCGATCTGAACGATCCGCACATCGCCGCGCCGGCTTACGTCGGGAAGCATGCGTGCGGCCTGATAGGCGGCCGCGCCGCCACCGCTGTGGCCGATCAGCAGCAAAGGTCCGGACCGGTATGTCGACCGGATAAAATCGGCCGCCGTCCTGCCGCCGACCCGGCCAAGCACGGAACGGTACGGCACATCGGTCGAAACTTCGGCCAATTGACGAAGCAGACGTCTCGTATAATCGCCGTAAGGCATCAACACAAAAATACGCGGCTCCCTTCCCTCTTCTCGAAACAGCGCATCCAGCTTGCGGCAGCATTCCGCAAACGACGCAACCGGCGTTTTCACGCCCGCCAGCAAGTAAATGTTCAGCAGGGGTGCGCTCCCGGCCGTCATATCCAGACCTCCTTACGTTTTTGCTCTACCTCATTCATTATGCGAAAAGGGGACCGCTTCTCATACCGGCCGCATTTGCGGATGAATTCGGTAAAACTGGTCATACTTTAACTGATCGTCTGACTGACAACCGGTAGGCGTTACTTGTCGCCCGTACGGGCTGCACAGTAACGTCTTTCGTTATGTCAGCTTATTTATCTCCTGCACCGTTTCAACCGTACTGCTTTCGTTTATATAACTACATTGAAGAAAGGGGGGCCCATCGTGATCGTCATGAACAACGTCAACAAAGTTTACGAAGACGGTTTTCATGCTCTGAAGAACATCAACCTGGAGATGAAGAAAGGCGAAATTACGGTTCTGATCGGACCGAGCGGCTGCGGCAAATCGACGACGATGAAGCTGATCAACCGGCTCATTTCGCCTTCGAGCGGCGAAGTGCTCATCAACGGGCGGAACGTGAACGAGATCGATCCGGTCAAGCTGCGGCGGAACATCGGCTATGTCATCCAGAGCATCGGCTTGTTCCCGCATATGACCATCGGCAGAAACGTCGGCATCGTCCCCCGGCTGAAAAAGTGGGATGCCGACAAAATCAACCGGCGGATCGACGAACTGATGCGGCTTGTCGGGTTGCCCCCGGAAACGTACCGGGACCGGTATCCTTCGGAACTGAGCGGCGGGCAGCAGCAGCGGATCGGCGTCATCCGGGCGCTTGCGGCCGACCCGGACATCATCCTGATGGACGAACCGTTCAGCGCGCTGGACCCGATCAGCCGGGAGCAGCTTCAGGACGAATTGATCCGGCTGCAGCAGGAGCTTCGCAAAACGATCGTCTTCGTTACGCACGACATGGACGAAGCGCTCAAAATCGCGGACACGATTGTCCTGATGAAGGAAGGCCAAATCGTGCAGACCGGCACGCCGGAAACGATATTGCGCCATCCGGCGAACGACTTCGTCCGGACCTTCATCGGCGAGAAGCGGCTGATGCCGGACAGCCTGTACGAAATCCCGACGGTCGACGAGGTCATGGTCAGAAAGCCCGTCACCGCCTTCCCGACCCGCGGACTGGCCGAAGCGATCCGGCTGATGGAGCAGCGCAAAGTCGACTCGCTGTTTATCGTCGACCGCGACAACCATCTCCAAGGGATCGTTTCCATCTATCAGGTGCTCGATCAATACGGCGAGGAAAACAAGACGGTAGCCGATGTGATGCGGCCCGTCCTTTATTCGGTCAAAACCGGTTCGCCGCTGACCGCCGCCGTGGAACTGCTCAATCGCCACCAGCTGTCCAATCTCGCCGTCGTAGACGATCGCAACCGGCTCGTCGGGCTCATTACGAGAGGCAGCGTCGTGCGCCATCTGGCCGATGTGATGCCCGCGACCAGCCCGGCAAGGGAGGTGTAACGATGGACGGATGGACCGGTTTCTTTCGCGAGCGATGGGCGGACATCGCAACGGCGCTGCAGGAGCACTTGACCATCTCGTTTATGGCCGTGGCGCTCGGCAGTCTCGTCGCGATTCCGCTAGGGATTGCCCTTGTCTACAATCGCATATCGTGGCTAAACAGCGTCGTGTTCTTCGTCGCCAACCTGTTTCAGACCTTGCCGTCGCTGGCTCTGCTCGCCATTCTCATCCCGCTGATGGGGATCGGGGTGAAGCCCGCCGTCGTCGCTCTGCTGCTGTACGCCATCATGCCGATTCTGCGCAATACGTACGACGGTTTTTTGTCGGTCGATCCCCATGTGCTGGAATCGGCCCGGGGCATGGGCCTCAGCGCGTTTCAACGCATTATGAGCGTACAGCTGCCGCTGGCCCTGCCCTATATCATGTCGGGCATCCGGATTACGACCGTCTATATCATCAGCTGGGCGACCCTTGCCACCCTGATCGGCGCCGGCGGCCTCGGGCAGCTGATCGTTTCCGGGATGGGCGTCAACAAGCCCGAACTGATCGTGACCGGCGCCCTCGGCGCCATTGCGTTGGCGCTTGCGGCCGATGCGCTGCTCGGGCTCATGGAGCGGCGGCTGATCCGAAAATACCGGCCTACGAGCCGGATCACGACGTAAGGGAGAACGCGCATGAGGAAGAGATTCGCACTTATCGCGGCCGTCCTGCTGCTGCTCGCCGCGCTGACCGGATGCGGCACCGCCGGTCAAATCGTCATCGGCGCCCAAACCTACACCGAAGCGAAAATATTGGCCGAAATGTACAAGGCGCTGATCGAGGACAGAACCGGCCTGGAAGCGCGCGTCATTCCGGACCTGGCGTCCAGCACGGTGGTCATTCAGGCGATGAAACGGAACGATCTGCAAATTTCGACACTTTATACGGGCGAAATCTTCAACAACCACTTTCCGTTCGAGGAAACGAAAGACCGGGAAGAAGTGTTGCGGCAAGCCAAGGAAGGGTTTGACCGCTATTTCGATTTCAAATGGCTCGACCCGCTCGGCTTCGAAAATACGTACGCCTTTACCGTCCGCGGCGCGCTCGCCGAGGAGCGCGGCTACGAGAGCATCTCCGACGTGAAGCCGGACGCCGGCAGCCTCAGACTCGGCGTCGACACGACATGGCTGGAACGCGAGGCCGACGGTTACCCGGCATTTTCCAAATATTATGGCATAAAGTTCGGCAATACGTATCCGATGGAGCAAAGCCTCGTCTATCAGGCGGTAGCGCAGCGGCAGGTCGACATCGTGCTCGCCTATTCGACCGATTCCCGACTGAAGGCTTACGGCCTGACAACGCTGCGGGACGACAAGCAATTTTTCCCGCCGTACGACGCTTCCCCGGTCATCCGTAACGATCTGGCCGAGAAGCATCCGGAAGTCGTGCAGGCGATATCCGAACTGACCGGAACGATCGACGAACAGACGATGATCGACCTCAACTACGAAGTGGACATCGAAAAGAAAAGCGAACGCGAAGTCGCGCTCGCCTATTTGAAAAAAAACGGCTTGCTGCAATAAAAGCGGGGTGAGGAACCGAAATGGAAGCGAATCATTTGACGATCATGGATCTGCTCGATTATATGGGGCGCAATGCCGGCATGCTGTGGGAATACTTCTGGCAGCATGTCGGCATGGTGCTGACCGGCACAGGGCTCGCCTTTTTGGCCGGGGTGCCGCTCGGCGTGCTGTGCGCGCACTATCCCGCGGCGGCCAAAATCGTGCTGACGGCGACGAACATTTTGCAGGTGCTGCCGTCGCTCGCCATGCTCGTGCTGCTCATGCTCTGGCTCGGGCTCGGCTCCGATACGGTTATCGTCGGACTATTTCTCTATTCGCTCAATCCGATTGTGCGCAATACTTGCGTCGGACTGCAGCAGATCGATGCGAGCTATGTGGAAGCGGGACGCGGCGTCGGCATGAGTCCGCTGCAAATTTTGTTTCAGGTCCGGTTTCCGCTCTCCCTTACCTATCTGATGTCGGGCGTGCGGATCGCCGCCGTCATCGCCATCGGTGTCGTCACGATCGCGCCGCTCGTCGGCGGAGACGGCCTGGGACGGGAAATCTACGCGGGAATCAACAACCAGAATTCGCTGCGCATTTATGCCGGAGCGATCCCGGCGGCGCTGCTCGCGATCGCCACCGATATCGTGCTGGGCGGGCTGCAGCGCAAGCTGCGGCTCGACAACCGCAAATCCGGCAATTAACTTGCGGTCTATTGTGTTCGAATTCGTTTATTTGCGCCAATATTTCTGGGCGTATTCCATTTTGCGGGTTCGCGCCCGGACGTAGAGGCGTCTCGCAATCCAGGCGATAAATACGTTGAGCAGCAGCCACAATACCATGAAGCCGTTCTTCCAGACGGAACGGGCCGGCTCGTCCGCCGCTCCGCCGGCAGCGGCGCCCGCTTCCGGAGCGGCTGAGGCCGCTGCCGCGGTTTCCAGCGGTCTCAGCTTGCCTGCGACCGCTTCGCCGCCGGACGTCTTCACGGTTATGCTGCCGTCTTCGCCGACCGACAGTTCGGGCGTCTCTCCCTTCGGCACGACCGCCCATATGTCTTCATCGGCCTGAAAACGGGGATCTTCGCCGGTCGCAAGATAGGGATACTGCTCGCCCTCGGAGAACAGGCGCATCGGCTCGAAGCTGGCGAACCCGTAGTCGAGCATCGCGGTCATATCGTCGTACAGCGCCTTGTCGTTCGGCGCCTTCATGATGACGCCGATCAGTTCCATATCACCGCGCGCCGCGGAGCCGACAAGCGTGAAACCGGCGTCGTTCGTATAGCCGTTTTTGACCCCTGTCGCACCTTCGTACGTTCCGAGCAGCTTGTTGTGATTCACGAGCCGGGATTCCCATTCCTCGCCGCTCCAGGGCATGCTTGGGGTGCCGACAATTCGCCGAAACGACTCGTTCTGCATGGCGTACCGGGCGATAAGTGCCATATCCGCAGCCGTCGTATGCTGCTCGGGATCGGGAAGCCCGTGCGGATTTTTGAATACGGTGTTTTTCGTACCGACCGTCTCCTTCACGAAACGGTTCATCCGCTCGGCGAACGCCTCCTTCGACCCGTCGATATGCTCGGCGATTGCGGTGGCCGCATCGTTGCCGGAATTGAGCATCAGGGCGTAGACAAGGCGTTCCATCGTCAGCTGCTCCCCTTCCGCCAAATATACCCGGGTGCCGTCCTCGTGCCGCGCCTCCTTCGAAACGGTGACGATATCCTGGGGATCGGCAACCTCCAAAGCGATAATGCCGGTCACAATTTTCGTAATGCTGGCCGGATAAAGCGGCTCGTCCGGATTTTTCGCGTAAAGGACCGCCCCGCTTCGCGCATCGATCAGGACGGCCGATTCGGCCGAAATGTCCGGCGGTTCCGCCTGCCCCGCGGCTTGCTCCGTCCATGGCGGCCCGTCGCTGCCGGTCTCCCCGGCTTCGCCCTCCGCCCCCTGCTCCTGCGCCTCGTCCGCCGTCCCTTCCTCCTGAGCCGTCGCCGCCGCCCCAGGCAAAATCAGATATATAAGAAGAAAGAGCATTGCCAGCAGCATTGCGCCTTTTGCCATGCCCGTTCCGAATCCTTTCACCGCTTGCCCGCCCTTTCCGATACAAATTGTTCATTAAACCGTTTCCAGCGTAGCACAGCCGCAAAGGGCTCGTCAATTCGCAAGGGACTTGCACGGCCGAACTTTGGTACAATGGCGATAGAACAGGAGGTTGATCGTATGCGGAACATGATATGCATGCACGGCTTGACGCCGGAACAGGAAGCCAAAATCAGGGAAGCTGCCCCGGGGTGGTCGATCCGGTTCGGCCGGCCGTCCGAGCTCGATCCCGTCTTATTCCGCGAGGCCGAAGTGATATGCGGCTGGTGTCCGGCGGTGGAAACGGAAGGGCTGCGGCCGGATTCGAAGCTGAAATGGGTCCAGGCCTGGTCGGCCGGCGTAGACAAGCTGCCGCTTGACGCGCTGATAGCCAGAGGCGTCGTCCTGACCGATGCGAGCAGGATCCACCCGATCCAGATGACGGAGACCGCCTTCGCGATGATGCTGGCGTTCGCCCGGAACGTTCACACCGCCATCCGCAACCAGGCCAAGGGCGGGTGGGACGCTTCGGGAACGTACGGCGAGCTGAACGGACAGACGATCGGCATCGTCGGCGCGGGAGTGATCGGCGGACAGCTCGCCCGGATCGCACGGGCGTTCGGCATGCGCACGCTCGGGGTCCGCCGTTCGGGCCGGCCCGCCGAAGGCTTCGACGACATGACCGATCTTGCCGGGCTGGACCGCGTTCTCGCCGAAAGCGACTTCGTCGTCAACGTGCTGCCGCTGACCGAAGACACCCGCCGGCTCTTCGGCGCGGGCGCCTTCCGGCGCATGAAGCGGACCGCCCGCTTCCTCAATATCGGACGCGAGCCGACCGTCGATACGGATGCGCTCGTCGAAGCCTTGAGGGAAGGGACGATCGCCGGCGCCGGCCTCGACGTCACCGATCCCGAGCCGCTGCCGGAAGGCCATCCCCGCTATGGAGCATGGACAACGTCATCATTACGCCCCATACGGCGGGCCAGACGAACCGGTACAAGGAGCGCATCGTCGAGCTGTTCGTCCGCAACCTCGAAGCGTATTTGAGCGACGGCCGGCCGGTTCACAACGTCGTCGACTACTCGCGGCGTTATTAGACCCGCCCGGGATATGGTAAGCAGGTAGATCTTACTTTAAGCAGTATCGCATTAAATTAAATCAAAAGGGCTGACTATCGAGAAATTCTCGAAAGCCAGCCTTTACATATACAAAAATCTCAATCCGAAACTTGATTAAAAGGTAAAGCTACTGTCGAGAACTTTAACCTTCTTGTTCAGTTGAGCTTTGAAGAGCTTCTCCTTATACTCCCTCAATTCTTTTCCAAATTCATTAGGGTCTTCTGATTGCTTCAATTCGCCAACTTCAACTAATTTCTTAACGAGATTTTGCATTGAGATTAGCTTTTGATACTCTTTAGGCGCTAAATCTGTCCAATATTGTTCTTCAGTCAGTCCAGTTAATTCAATAAATTTTTGTTGTACATCCTGTACTTGTTGAGACTGGCTTTCAAGAATTTGTCGATTCTTTTTTGCTTCCGCCATTCCTTGTTCAAATGTTGCGTAAACATTTTTTTCTTTTGCCAGTTGGAGGAATAACTCCTCAATTACTAATTCTTTCAAAAGCTCCTCATCAGACGATTTGACATTGTCAACTTTTTTATAGGACTTATAGTTGGCTAAGTCGATAGTTGTAATGGGTGTTTCTCCGACCATAACCAGAGCCTTCTTTTCAATTCCTTTATTCTCCTCAAGTTCCTTTTTTATGTCATCAGTTGTTGAGGTGAACGGATCAATTGCAGATGTTGATAGAACCCCAAAAGTTAAAGCACCAGCGATTACAACAGATGCAATCATAATGTGCTTTTTAAATTTCATTTGAATTCCTCCTTACCACGTAAAATCGACTTGAGCTGTGTTATCGATTTGGTAACCACCAGAACCAGCGAAGAAACCAGACACACCGCGACCTGGTGCTGCTTCGGCTGCACCGGGATACGTTTGTTGTGTATTATTGTATAATCCAACAACCCTATAATCCGGATCATGGATGTATGTGCCTCTATTCGGCAAAGGAACACTTGAACCACGAAGCACTAATTCCACCGGGCCAAATTGAGCATTCGGATAAATAGTCCAATAATTCGCAAATGTCTGACTATAAACCTCACGGTATGTTGCAACATAATTCGATCCTACGCCATTAGCATTAATTGTAACCAGTGTAGTAACACTTACTGGGGAATAAATATGACCTTGTTGTGTGACCCTCCAGACGGAAATAATGTCAGTATCCTCGTATCTGACAGCTTGGATTCCGATCTCACTTTCCTTAGAACTCTCTGCAAAGGAACTCGAAGGCAATGAGGAGACTAAGAACATACAAAGCAGCAACGGAACAACCAAAAAACTACTTCTCTTAGCCATAATACCCTTCCTTTCCAAATTTTGTTATATCCAATTTTACTAATCACATCTCAAACCGTAAATGGTTCAATAGAACTATTTTGGTAATTTGTTTATATTTTGTGTATAATATAATTAATACCACCATTAAAGGAGTTTGATAAGTATGGGTAAGAAAGAAAATGAATATAAGATTCATGAATCTCAACCAGAAACAGAAAGGCATGAGCAACAGAATTATGTTGACGAAAACCTACTTCCAATGCAGCAAATCGAAGGTGGCGGACCACCGAAAAAAATTGACTTAAAAAGTATGCCAAGACCATTACGAATATTCGGATATTTTTTCATGGGCACTATTATTTTAATGGTGTTACTTTCTTTATTTGTGACCTTTTTTCGATAAGCTTTTCCAAGGTTGTTTCTAAGGTTGTTTAGCAAGCCAAGTTCGAATATTCTAACTATTTGACGCCTAGAGGCAGAAAAATGTTGCATCAAGTGAATAGCTTTTCCATCCTCTTGATTTTATGTCAGGCGATACCTCTGATCTAATTCATCGAAGTAGAATTTTTTTGAATCACAGCTCATAATTCGGGAGGGCTGCGATCGACCAACCACGCTCAGTACATCGACCCTGTTTGAACGCCATTATTGCCTCCAAGAGTCGGGAAAACGACGCTCATCGGCCCAAATAAGGGCTCCTGCTTCCATTACAATCTGCAACTGCCTGATTTTGACCGAATAGCGAAGCCCCAGGTTCGTTAAAAGTCGGCCACCGTCCCCCCTTCGGACGGCCAAATTGCGACAACTGCGAGGTCATACGTCCGACCAACAACCGTAACATGACAGGCGAACGAGCAAGCCGCCGTTCAGGACATCGGCCTTTCCAGCGCCGCCTGTACCGTCTGCAAATAACCGAGGAACACTTCCGGCACTTTGGACATGAACGCTTCTTCCTCGTGCCCGCATAGCCGGCAGAACCGGTTCATAATGGCGACATCGGCGTGCCCGTCATGCTGTCTGGCCGCATGCGCATAGAGCGAAAGGCGCTGGGCGATCGCTTCGATCCCCTCTCCCGGCCACCGCTCGTCGGCCCAACGTTTCAATTCCTCGAACAACGGTCCGCTCACCCGAGCCCGATGTTCCGGCGAAGCCGCGTACATATAAAGCAAATAATCGGCGGTAAATACGCGCAGGCCGTACAGCTCGAATTCGATCCGATCCTCATCTTTAAGCGGGAACCCGTTCCCCCTCAGCCGTTCAAGATCCGCTTCCGCGCCGCCTGTCACAAATGCAAACAAATCGCGGGTTGTCTCGTTGTCCCGCGCCTCGCCGCTCGCTTCCATCATTCCGAGCCTCCATCCTTTTGTTTCTCGCGACGTCTTTCGCTGCCGCAGCCCAGGCAGCATTCGCTTAGGTCATTGTACCTTTTTTCGAGCGCGGCATCCACTTTCCGCAATAACTCAGTTATAATCTAACTTAAAGGGATACGGATCACTCACATCAATATATAACCGAGGGGATGTTGAGTGACCATGTCTTTACAAAGTCGCAAGGAGTATATTTCTGCGATGAAGAGCCGTTACTTGAAAGCAAAAAATCGTGCCGAAAAATCGTCTATTGTTGACGAAATTGTCAAAGTGGTCGGCTACAACCGGAAGTACGTTTTACAGGTTCTAAACGGCCTTGTACGCCCCAGTGGCAACAATCGTACCCGAAAGCGTAAGATGCAATATCTCGAGGCCGCTCCCGTTATTCAGACGGTTTGGAGAGCGTTAGATTATCCCTGTGCCGAGCGGTTGCACCCTGTCCTTCTGGAAACTGCCGACAAGCTCGCCAAGCACGGTTACGTAACCTTGACACCACTGATTCGCTCTCAATTATCCCAGATCAGCCGAACCACCTTGGGACGCAGACTTTCCAAATGGCTCAGCGAGAAGCCTGCAGGCAAGACGACTCGCTCATCCAAATCCTTCTCTCGTCTGCGTTCCGAAATCCCCTTGCAAACCTACGACTGGGATGAGCAACGCCCCGGCGCCTTGGAAATTGATCTGGTCGAGCACAATGGCGGATCCTCTCTCGGACAATTTGCGTACACCTTATCCGTTGTCGATATTGTAACCGGCTACAGTCGGCGAAGGGCCATTCTGGGCCGCGGCCAACAAGTCGTTTTCCAAGCGCTTCAATACATACTCGATGCGTGGCCCATGAAGCCATGGGGCATTCACTCGGACAACGGCAGCGAATTCATGAATAACCACTTGCGCCGGTATTGCAAAGATCGCGGGTTTACCTTTACCCGAAGCCGCCCCTACCGCAAGAATGACAACGCTCACGTCGAACAGAAAAATCGTCAGTATGTCCGCGAAGTTGTAGGATACGAACGCTACGACACGCCTCAGGACGTAGAATGACTCAATGCGGTGCACGCCTGCCTGGACGAGTACGCCAATCTGTTCCTGCCCATGCGCAAGGTGGTATCCAAGACGCGGGTAGACGGTAAAGTCCGCAAAAAATACGATGTGGCCCGAACGCCTCTCCAACGCTTAATAGAAACGGGCTCCTTAGATCAATCCACTGTGGATAAGATTCGTAACGCCAAGGACACCATCGATCCTTTACTGCTACATCAACATCTGGAAAGGTTGATACAAGACGGACCAACCCTTTATCAACAGTCTCATAACTCGATTGGTTAGAAAGATGATCCACATCCGTGAGGGGTTCCCCCCACCACCTTAAACTACACTTTGGGTTAGACTTTTAAATGGGTGATCCATCACTGTTCGGTTAGATTTTTATATGGGTTGACACGTTCGGACTGCCGAACTTCCGGAAGCCAAAGGGTTGTCGCCTACTGCGATATGTTTGCCCGACATACGCGGTTTGCGACCGGAACGACGGGATCGAGAATGATGAAGGCCGCGCACCGTTACTGGGACGACAGGCGCAAGCGCGTTGTCCCATTTTGTGTCCTTTCGGGAGACGGAGATGATATACTGGTCCATAGAACGATGCGCGGCGTCGTTGTACCGGAGCGCCGCGCAGCCGACAGCTGCCACGGAAGGATGAGGGATATGCGGAAGATGATATGCATGCACGGCCTGACGCGGGAACAAGAGGATAAAATCAGGGCGGCCGCTCCCGGCTGGTCGATCCTGTTCGGAAGACCGTCCGAGCTTGACGCCGAATCGTTTCGCGACGCGGAAGTCGTCTGCGGCTGGTGTCCCGCGGTGGAAACGGAAGGTTTGCGCCCCGATTCGAAGCTGCGGTGGGTGCAGACGTGGTCGGCCGGCGTCGACAAGCTGCCGCTGGACGCGCTGGCGGCCAAAGGGGTCATTCTGACCGATGCGAGCGGCATCCATCCGATCCAGATGACCGAGACGGCTTTTGCGATGATGCTTGCTTTCGCCCGGAACGTGCATACCGCCATTCGCAATCAGGCGAAAGGCGTATGGGACAGCTCGGGGACGTTCGGCGAATTGTACGGGCAAACGATCGGCATTGTCGGAGCGGGAGCGATCGGCGGACGGCTGGCCCGGATCGCCAAAGCGTTCGGCATGCGCACGCTCGGCGTCCGCCGCTCGGGCAGGCCGGCCGCAGACTTCGACGCGATGACCGATCTAACCGGACTGCACGATGTACTTTCCGCAAGCGACTACGTCGTCAACGCGCTGCCGCTGACCGACGAAACGCGCGGGCTGTTCGGCCCGGACGCCTTCCGCAGCATGAAGCGTACGGCCCGCTTCCTCAATATCGGGCGCGGTGCCACCGTCGATACGGACGCGCTCGTCGAGGCGCTGCGGGACGGGACGATCGCCGGCGCCGGCCTCGACGTCACCGACCCCGAACCGCTGCCGGCCGACCATCCGCTATGGAAGATGGACAATGTCATCATAACGCCGCATACGTCCGGCCTGACGAACCGTTACAAGGAGCGGATAACCGAGCTGTTCTTATACAATCTGCAAACGTATTTGCGGGAAGGACGGCCGGCGCGCAACATCGTCGATTACGAGCGGCGCTACTAGTCGGGCCTAGGATCGACTCGCTATTCGCTCGCGCTACCCCCGCCGGGCGCATGACTGCGAACCTCCAGATCCTTATTCGCTCGCGCCATTCGCACCGCATGGCAAACGATATGGGAAGCGAAACGCCGGGCCGAGGGGTGCGGCCGCTTCGGTCAGTGCCCGGGGATGCGCGGCCGCTTCGGTCAGCGCCGGCCGAACGTCAGGTCCAGGTGCCAGCCCGCTGTGCCGCCGGGCTCGACCGTGCCCGCGGTTCCCCCTTCCGCTGCCCGGTCCAGCCGGTCATAATAGCCGATCCCCGGCTCAAGCGCGCATACGGTCCGGTCGTTGAACGCCCCTTCATCGATCCAGACGCCCAAGTACGGCACTTGCGCCGCATCGACGGAACAAACGACATACGCCCCCGACCGCTCCCCTTGCAGACGCGACCATCCCTCCGCCTTGCCGGCGTAATAGAACTTGCGGGCTTCCCCTGTCGTCTCGGGCCGCACAACGATCCCTTCCGCCGGGTCCCAGCGGTACGTCCTGCCCGCCTCGTACCGGCGGTCGCCGTATACGCACAGCCACGGCCCGTCCGCCTGCGGCACGACAATCCGCGTCGGTTCGGTCACCGCGAATTGCGGATGCGCGGCCCACAGAAAGCGAAGCGGCTCGGCGGCCCGGTTGCGCACTTCATAATCCAGCCGCAGCGCGCCGTCGTCCAGCCAGATCAACGTCCGGCTGAACGAATAGGGCCAGGCGGCGCCCTCCGCCGTCATCCGCAGCCTGTCGCCTGAGGCGGACCACGTCCACGGCACGGACCACAGCTCGCCGTGATCGGGCAGCCGGATGTCCCGCTCCGGGTCCGGATAGGCGCACGCGTCGATCGTCGGAAAGCATTCGTCCCAACCGCTCATGTCCGCCTTCGCAAACGGGCTGCCGTACGGCACGCGCGCCAGCTCCCGGCGGCCGGCATCCGCCAGCCACTCCTTGCCAGCCGGCTTGTAGAGCAGCGAGACGATTTTGCCGCCCAACTCCGGCACGAGCTCCGCGCGGATCAGGCGGGTTTCCGACGCAGAGCTATCTGGAACAGGCCATCCGGTACATGACCGATCATTTGGCGGATTCCTTCCGGCTCTCGGATCTGGCGCGGCATACCGGCTTGTCGAAGCAGCATTTGATTTACCTGTTCAACCGCGAAACCGGCTGCCCCCCTGTCGAATATTTTTTGCGGATGAAAATGCAGCGCGCCGGTCAACTGCTCGATTTGACCGACTGGAGTGTCAAGGAGATTGCCAGCGCTGTCGGCTTGTCCGATCCGTATTATTTTTCCCGGCTGTTCAAAAAGATGATGGGCTGCTCGCCTACGGCGTACCGCGGCATTCCGAAGGGATGATGAGGGCAAGACCTGGGAAAAATAAGGAAGACAGGAGGAGGAGCGCATGCGCAGGGACATTCGGCTGTGGACATGGAGAGGCGAGCCGTTCGAATATTCCGTTGTCGGGGAAGGCAAGCCGGTGCTGATGATGCACGGGGGCCATTCCAATTGCCGCGAGGAATTCGGCTACCGCGAGCTAATAGCGGCAGGCTACCGGCTTATTACGCCGTCGCGTCCGGGATACGGGCGCTCGTCCAAAGCGATCGGGCGCACGCTTGACGAGGCTTGCGAAGCCTATGCCGGTCTGCTCGACCATCTCGGCGCTGACGCCGTGCACGTCATCGCCTTCTCTGCCGGAGGGCCGAGCGGCATTCGCTTCGCCGGACTTTATCCGGAGCGCGTCCGCAGCCTCGTCCTGCTAAGCGCGGTAACCGGCCAATGGCTGACGCCGGACCATCGGGAATACAAGATGGCGAGAATCCTGTTCGGGCCATGGCTCGAACGTTACACCTGGCTGGCGCTGCGGCTCGCCAGCAATATATGGCCGCGCTTCGGATTCCGGCTCATCGCGCGGAACATCAGCCTGCTTCCGCTGAAGGAGATCGAGCGCCGGATGGGGCCGCTCGATATCGAAGCGGTACGCCGGATGAACAATCGCCAGCGGTCGGGCAGCGGATTCGCCCTCGACCTGAAGCAGGCGGGGCAGCTGCGGAAGGCCGATCTGGAAGCGGTGCGGGCTCCCGCGCTTATCGTGCACAGCCCGTGGGACATGTCGGTCGGCATCCGGAATGCCCGGTACGCCTGCGAGCATATTCCGCATGCCGAATTCGCGGAAGCGGACGCCTGGGGGCATCTGATCTGGCTTGGCCGGGGAGGCGGCGCCGTCGACCGGGCATGCGTCGACTTTCTCCGCCGGCACGATGGAACGGCTCCGTTCAGACCCGCGGAAACGGGGAATGCTGGCGGCTTTCCCGAAGCTCCCGCCGGACGGTCCGGTACTCCTGCGCCGAAACGCCCTCCAGTTCCCGAAACACGCGGTTGAATTGCTTGACGCTGTCGAAGCCGACCTTTGCGGCGATCTCGTAAATTTTATCGTCTGTCCGGACAAGCAGCTCCTTCGCCTTGCCGATGCGGACTTTTTTCAAATAAACGACAAAGCTCTCGCCGGTGTATTCCTTGAACGCCTGGCTGAAATACGTATAGCTTAGCGAGACATGGTTCGAGACCGTGGCCATATTCAGATCCCGATCGTAATGGTCGTGAATATATTCGACCGCCCTGCGAAGCTCCTGATGCTCGCCGTAAACCGAACGCAGCCCGCGAATGTAATCGTTCAGCCGCAGCAGCAAATCTTCGACGCAGCGGTGATAATCCCGAATCGTCTCGAATCGGCACAAATCTCCCGCCTGCTTGTACATCCGGATAATTTCGACCGATTCCTCCCCGTACCGGTTGAATGCCTGATCGAACACATGCTCGTTCAGCGCCGCGCTGATCCGTTCGGTCAGGGCGATGTCGTACCGCGCCAGCCGGTTCGCGTCGAGCAGTTCGGCAAGCAGCGCCTTCATTTCGCTGTCGCGGTCGGTGCCCAGCATATTCGCCAGCTTGCGAATCGCCTCGACGGGCACGACGTAGTCGCGGCCTTGTTCCTTCACGCTGTCGTACCGGATTACCCGCCCCGCCGCTCCGGACAGCAGCAACCGATATTTCAGCGCGCGGGAAGCCTGCTGGAAACCGCGCTTCAATTCCCCGATCCGGCGAAGTCCGGCGCTGAAGCCGATGCAGCTGCGATCGTGCCGCTCCGCCGCAAGATGCGCCATCAGCACGTCCGGCAATGCCGCGTCGTTCGTCACGAAGACGAGCTGTCCGTCCTTGTCCTCCGCCGCGACGGCCCGGGTTCTCGCGGATGCCGCAGCGCCGTCGCCGCTTTCCTTGACGGCCGCGGCCAGGCAGCGGCGCGCCGCCGCCAGACAGCGCTCTCCTGCCGGGCAGCGCAGGATGCCGACATAATAGAGCGGCTCGAACGCGCTTAAGCCGATATCGGCACAGCGGCGCTCCACTTCTTCCTCCCCGATGTCCGGATGAAGCCATATATAATTGAGCTGCGCCGCCAGCAGCTCGTCCCGGGCCCGGTCGAGCGCGTTCAGCCGGCCTGCCACTTCCCGCTGCCGGTCCAGCTCGCTGCCGGCCCGCTCCAGCGCCTTGAACAACTCTTCGCGCACGATCGGCTTGAGCAAATATTCTTTGACGCCGTAACGGATCGCTTCCTTCGCGTATTGAAAATCGTCGTAGCCGCTCAGAATCAGCACCTCGGGAGCGGAGGCGTACGAACGGATTTCGCGGATCAGCGCGAGGCCGTCCATTCCCGGCATGCGAATATCGGTTATGACCAGATCGATCGTCCGGCTCCGCATATGAACGAGCGCCTCTTCCCCGTCGGACGCGAAGCAGAAGTCGTAGCGTCCGGGTTGTTCCCGCTCGATCATCGCCTTCAGTCCGAATCGGATATTCGGTTCGTCATCCACGATCAGCAAAGTCCGCATCACTATAGCTCGCCTCCCGAGTCGATATATGGAACGCTCATGCAGATGCGCGTATACTCCCCTTCTTTGCTTTCGGCCCGCAAACCGTACGCTTTGCCGTAAAACAGCTTCATCCGCTGATTGACGTTGCGCAGGCCGATGCCGCCGCGCGCGGGACGATCGGCTCGTTGCCCGCAGTACGCGGAACGCTCCGGATCGTCCTCCGCGAACATCCGGTTGAGCGCCTCGACCTTCTGCTCCGGCATGCCGGCGCCGTCATCGGTCAATTCGATGATCATCGCGTCTCCTTCCGTTCTCGCCCGCAGCGTTACCGTCAGATCGCGTTTCCGGGACGGCGCGGCGCCGTGCTGAACCGCATTTTCGATAATCGGCTGCAGCGACATTTTCAAAAGCTGGCGGTCCAGATACATATCCGGTATCTCATTGACGATGACGATTTTTTCCGCAAAGCGAATGTTCATAATGGCCGCGTAATTGGCGATATGGTTCAGCTCGTCTCGCAGCGGCACATATTCGCTCGTCCACTGCAAATTGTAGCGCATCATGCCGCCGAGCGAAGTCAGCGCGTCGGAGATGGCCGGCTGATTTTCGATTTCGGCCAGCATCTTGATGTTTTCCAGCGTATTGTACAGAAAATGGGAATCGATCTGATTTTTCAGCGATTTCAGCTCCGCTTCCTTCGTTGCGGCGTTTTTCGTGACGGCTTCGGCGATCAGCTCGTTGATTTTTTTCAGCATTTTTCGGAAATGATGGGCAAGCTCCCCCACCTCTCCCCCGCCTTTAATCGAAAGATCGAAGTTGAAATCGCCCTGTCTGACCTTTTTCATCGATTCGGTAAGCACGCGCAATTTTTTCAAAATGTAGGAGAGCAAAAAATAAGTTGCGGCCGACAAGACGGCGAACAGGCCAAGAATGACCGCCAGCATGCCGTTTCGGGTCTGGTTGACGGCGGCAAGCGCGTTTTCCAGCGACGCGACGCGCATCAGATAGGCGCCGATCCGTTCGTTGTACACATACGCGCACAGAAACGGCCGGTTGCCGGCCGTAAACGTAACGCTGTGCACGCCCGGCTCCCGGCTTTCGAGCCGGCTCGCCAGTTGCTGCGTCGAAAGCCCTGTCCGGTTCAGAAACGGGCTCGAAACGTCATAATAAAACCGGCCGTCTCCGTCCACGACGAACATTTGCGACTGCCCGTCATGCGCGTCCCGGAACGTGTTCGGAAAAAAATTGGCAAGCAGCATGTCGATCTGCATAATGCCGACGTCCCGGCCGATCGGGTATTCGATTTCGCGCAGCAGCGAAATTTTCGGCCGGTTCACTTTTTCGGCGTCCACGTTGCGCAGTATCGGATCGCGGTCCTGCCGGTCGAACGTCCACAGCTCCTTGCCGTTTCGCTCCCGCACCTTCTCATACCACGGCTCGCCGCGAATCCGCGACGCCTGAATGAACACCGGCCATATTTCGATGACGAACGGGCTTTCCGCATAGAGCCGGATATGCTCGACGTTCGGATTGTTGTACTGGAGCCGGAGAAGATTGGCTACGGCGTTCCGGTTAAAATCGATCAATTCGCTTGTGTTCGGTTCGCTCGTCTGCTCCAGATAGTACAAAATATCTTTGTCGGAGACGGCCAGCTGCGCCGCCCGTTCCATCGTTTCGATGCTGCGGGCGATATTGACCGTTTCAAATTCGAGCGCGGTTATATTCGTTTTCCGCACGTCTTCCAAATACTTGTGCGACAGCTGGTTGAACACCGGAACGGATATGAGCACGCCAGGCAGCAAAATGATCAAAATATAAATGATGAACAACCGCTTCTGCAGCGACAGCTGGCCGATTCGGACGAGCCAGCGTTCTAAGGCGGAGCCGGGTCGTCTGAACATATCGCGCATCACATCCTTTGACTTTGACGAAGAAAGCCGAAAAACCCAAACGAATTTGGGTTTTCGGGGACGGACGGCCATCCGGCGGTCCGAACGGCTTATTTCAAAAACTCTTCGAGCCGTTTTACATTTTCCTCGTATTTTTGCTGCTGATAAGCGCGCACCTTCTCATAGCCCGCTTCTTCGCGCTTTTTCAAAAATTCGTCGAACAGCTTGTCGAATTCCTCGTCCGTTTTGGCGAGCAGCAGCTTCGGCAGCGTTTTCCCCCATAGCTGTCCGATCTTCGTATTGGCGATGCCCTCTTCGGAATTGCCGGTCGGATTGATCTGATCGAATTGGGAAAAGCTTTTCGTTTTCCCTTTGGTCCAATCCTCAAGCTGCTTGGCGGGCTCGACGCTCGGCGGCGCCCACTGCAAATTCATGTTCGTATCCATCAGCATCCAGAAGGTGTATGACGCGCCGTATTGCTTGTCGAATGCCGACCGGTCCTTGTTCAGCAATTCGAGCGCTTCCGGCTTGAACTGGTCCTTGCCGTCGATCGTATCGTACGTGACGCCCTTCTCGCCCAGGTACAAATCTTTGTTTCCTTCCTCGCTGATCAGATAGGTGAGAAACCGGATCGCTCTCTCCTTGTCCTTGACGTCCTTGGAGATCAGCGTCACCGTCCAGCCGGAGATGCCCGGTCCGGCCAGCGTCGGCGGGTCCATATTGCTGTTCGCGGGACCGTCCACCGCGATATAGACGGAGTTCGGATCGTTCGCATACAGCACGTTTTGCTGAGCGGCAAAGTCGCTGCGCTGGTACAGCATCGCGAAATAGCGGCCCTGGGCGATTTTCTCTTCCATCTGCGGA
Source organism: Paenibacillus cisolokensis (assembly GCF_050481165.1). Classification (NCBI taxonomy): domain Bacteria; kingdom Bacillati; phylum Bacillota; class Bacilli; order Caryophanales; family Paenibacillaceae; genus Paenibacillus; species Paenibacillus cisolokensis. Next base: position 13,068 of record NZ_JBCNFP010000064.1, on the reverse strand, counting down.
CGTTTGTCGATGAAGATGTCCTTGGCGAGCAGACCTTCCTCTTCCGCCTTGCGGAACGTCTTCAACCACCGGATATATTCGGGATCGGTCACCCGATCGTAGAGCTTCCCGTCCTTCTCCATCGGAATGGCGAGGAAGTTTTGCAGGTAGCCTTCCAGCGAATAGTTGCCGGTCTCGCTGAATTCGTGAAGGCCGATCGGAATAAGCGGCTGTCCGTTCACGTCCGGGAACTTCTCCTTCGCCGCCTTGAGCGCATTCAGAAAGCCTTCGGGCGTCCGCATGTCCGGCTTGCCGAGCGCTTCGTACATGTCCTTGCGGACGACGAACGTCTGGTTGGACGTATATTCGCGGGAATATTTCTCGAAGTCTTTCGGAGAAGACGAGGCGTTCGGATATGCGTACACATTGCCGTCATCCTTCGTGTACCAGGACAGCTTGGCCGGATCGGCCACCTTGAAGAAATACGGGTCGTACTGCTCGGCCAGCTCGTTAAGCGGCAGCACCAGCCCGCCGTCGATCATCGCCTGGACGCCGTCCTCGTACCAGCCCAGCGTAATGAAATCCGGCAGCTTGCCCGAAGCGATCATCGTATTCAATTTCTCGTTCTCGTTTCCGGCCGGGACGATGAAATTGATATCGACGCCGGTTTTCTTGGTTACATACTGGCTTGTCGGATCCACCCCCCATTTGTTCGGAAACCAGGAGAAGTTCAAATACCAGTCGAACGTAATCGGCGAGGTGTCCGCCTTCCAGCCCGGCTCATCCGGATTGGGCGGCTGGCTTTCTTCTTTCGGCGTTTCGCCGGCCGGTTCCTTCTTGGCGGTCCCCTGGTCTTCCCCGGCCGTGCTTCCGCCGCCCGAACAAGCCGCCAATGCGAATACGAGACCGAAGATCAGCGCGAGCGCCAGAAGTTTTTTCGCCCTGTCGTTTGCCATCCTATACCTACCCCTTTTCGATTTATAAGTTTCAGGTTATGGAAACTCCCTAGCCCTTGATCGAACCGATCATCAGCCCTCTGACAAAATATTTTTGCAGGAACGGATAAACGAATACGATCGGCGCGGTGGTTACCACCATCGTCGCCAGCTTGACGGACTGGGAGGTGACGCTTTTGGATATGCCGCCGGGCATGGCCGCCACCATCTGGTTGGAGCTCGATTGCGCGACGACGCGGTACAGAAAGGTCTGGATCGGCTGCAAATCCTGGTTGTTGATATAAATCATGCCCGTGAAATAATCGTTCCACTGATATACGCCGTGAAACAGCGCAATGGTGGCGACGACGGGCATTGATACCGGAATGATGATCCGGCAGAAGATCGACAGGTCGTTGGCCCCGTCGATGCGCGCGGCTTCTTCCAGCCCTTCGGGTATATCGCGGAAAAAGGACAGGAAGATGATAAGATGGAAGAAGCTGAACATGGCCGGTATGATGTAAACGAGAAAGCTGTCGAGCAGGTGCAGGTCGCGAATGAGCAAATAGTACGGAATGAGACCGCCGCCGAAAAACAGCGTGATCGTGCCGACGGTCATGTACAGGTTGCGGCCGATCAGTTCCTTGCGCGATACCGCATAGGCGACCATCGCCGTAAAGAAGACGTGGGCGGCCGTCCCGACGACCGTCTTGGCCACCGTTACGCCCATCGCCGTCATAATGCCGGGACTTGCGAATACCGCCCGGTAGCTGTCGAAACTGAACACGCGCGGCCACCAGTAAATTCCTCCCCGCATCGCGTCCTGCCCGTCGTTGAAGGAATTGACAAGCACATACCAGATCGGGTAGATCGTAAGGAAACAGATAAGCAGCATGCCGAGGATGTTGACGGCGTCGAAGACGCTTTCCCCGGCTGTTTTGCGTTTCAGCATCAGCACCTTGAGGAAACCACCTTTTGACTAGAATAGTGAAGACTGGTTCAGCTTCTTCGTGACCGTGTTGGCGGCCAGCAGCAGCATCAGCGCAATGACCGATTTGATCAGTCCGACCGCGGTCGCATACGAATAACGGGCGTTCAGCAATCCGGTCTGGTAGACGTAGATGTCGATCACGTTGCTGGCGCTCTCGTTGAGCGGATTGCGCAGGACGAGAATCTGGTCGAAGTTGGAGTTCAGCACGCCGCTCACCGCAAGAATGAACAGAATCGTCACCGTTCCTTTAATGCCCGGGAGCGTGACATACCACATCTTCTGGAATCGTCCGGCGCCGTCGATCGTAGCCGCCTCGTACAGCTCGGGCGATACGCCGGCGATCGCCGCCAGATAGATGATGGCCGACCAGCCGAGCTCCTTCCAGATGTCGGAGGCGATGACGATCGTCCAGAAATAGGACGGTTCGGCCAAATAGCTGACCGGCTCCGATATGAGGCCGAGCGACAGGAGCAGCTTGTTGACGATGCCGACATCGGCAAGCCATGTCGCCAAAATGCCGCCAAGAATGACCCAGGACAGAAAATGGGGCAAATACGAGATCGTCTGGATCGACTTCTTGAAACGGAGCGACCGCAGCTCGTTCAGGAACAGCGCGAACAGAATGGGCAGCGGAAAGCCGATGACCAGCTTGATGACGCTGATGCCGAGCGTATTGCGAATGACGTTCGGCAGCTCTTCGTCTTCCAGAAACGCCTTGAAATGCTCCAGGCCGACCCACGGCGCTTCCGCGACGGACCGGATGATGCTGAAATCTTTGAAGGCGATTACAATTCCGTACATCGGAATGTAGTTGAAGACGACCATCCAGGCGACGCCGAGAAGCGCCATCGCCTGCAGGTAGCGCTGGGCGGCCAGCCTGCGCAGCAGCCTCCGCGCGCGAAGTCCGCGGGACGCGGGCTGGATCGGCGGGGGAAGCGGCCGATCGGGCCGTATGGTGTTCATCATGAATGATCCTCCGTCTGTCGTTTGCGTATTGTAAGCGATTTCGAAAATCGGTTGTATTTACAGTCTATCTGCCGGAACGGCGAAAAGTAAGGTTCCATTTTTCCGATCGAGGGTCAAAATTTACGCTAAACAGCCCCTCCGCTATTTTTTTGAGGAATAGCGGAGGGGCTGTCTTGTTACGTATGCGGCAAAGCTTTGCCGGCGGCGGCAGACGGCTGCCCGGCATCCGGCTGCGCGGTACGCGGCCGCAGCATGACGGTGACGACATGCTGGCGGCCGTCGTCGGACAGCTCGAACGAAACGCCGGTGTCCGGATCTCCTTCAAGCCGGATGTGCGCATCGCTCTCCGGAGTCTCGGGCATCTCCGGCATCTCTGCCGCATCGTCCCGGCCGTCCGGGTCCGGCGGAAGCGCGCCGCCGGCCAGATTGCGGACGACGATCCGGTAATTCGTCGTCCCGAAGCGGTAGATGGCGGTATATCCCGGCCAATCGTCCGGGATGCAGGGCCGGACGATCAGCTTGCCGCCTTCGCGGCGCAGTCCGAGTATCCATTCGATGCCGGCCTGGTACATCCATCCCGACGAGCCGGTATACCACGTCCATCCGGCCCGCCCTTCGTGCGGCGCGCTCGTATAGACGTCCGCCGCCATCACGTAAGGCTCGCCGGCGTATGTCCGCACGTCGCCGGGGCTGCGGGCGTGAGCCAGCGGATTGAGCATATGGAACAATTCCGCCGCCTTGTTCCCGTCGCCGAGCATGCACCAGGCGACGACGCTCCAGATGACGCCGTGCGTATATTGCGCGCCGTTCTCCCGAATGCCGGGCGGGTAGCCTTGAATATACCCGGGGTTCGGGTCCGTCCGGTCGAACGGCGGCGTGAGCAGGCGGGCGACGGCCAGGCCGCGGTCGACCAGCTCGCGATCGAACGACCGCATCGCCTTAAGCGCGCGATCGCGCGGGGCGGCGCCGGAGATGACGGACCAGGACTGGGCGATGGCGTCGATCCGCGCCTCTTCGTTGCGGTTCGACCCGATCCAGTGCCCTTCGTCCGCCCGGGCGCGCCTGTACCATTCGCCGTCCCAGGCGCGTTCGTTCAGCGCATCGGCGATGGCTTGCCGGCGGTTCCGGCAGGTCAGCGCCCTTGCCGCCTCGCCGCGCAGCTCGCAAATTGCCGCGAACCGTTCGAGCACGTCGCATAAAAACCAGCCGAGCCAGACGCTTTCGCCCCGGCCGAGGTCGCCGATCGAATTCATGCCGTCGTTCCAGTCGCCGATGCCCATTAGCGGCATGCCGTTTTCCCCCAGCCGGTACGCCCGCTCGATCGCCCGCCAGCAATGTTCGTATACGGTGCCGGATTGCGGCGAACGGACCGTCTCCTCGTACCGTTCGTGCTCATGCTCCTCAAGCGGCGGGCTGTGCAGGTAAGGGACGATTTCGTCCAGCACGCTTTCGTCCCCCGTATGCGCGATGTACCGCGATACGGCGTAGGGCAGCCACAGCAAATCGTCAGAATAGCGGGTCCGGATTCCCCGTCCCGTCTCGTCGTGCCACCAATGCTGCACATCGCCTTCCTCGTATTGATGGGCCGCATGCAGCAATATTTGGGCGCGCGTCAGGTCGGGACGCGTATGCAGCAGCGCGAGCGAATCCTGCAACTGGTCGCGGAAGCCGTACGCGCCGCCCGCCTGGTAAAAGCCGGTTCTCGCCCACATGCGGCAGGACAGCGTCTGGTACAGCAGCCAGCCGCCGAGCAGCAGATCCATCTCTTTGTCCGGCGTTTTCACGACGATTTGGTCGAGAATGCCGTCCCAATAATCGCGCATATCGGCGAAAGCCGTCTCGCAAGCTTCCGCGCTGCCGTATTCGCGGACGAGGCGGACCGCTTCTTCTCGCGAAGGCGCCGCTCCGAGCAGCACATACACTTTGCGGACGCTGCGCGGCGCGAGCTCAAGCCGCAGCCGGATCGCGCCGCAGCTGTCGGCGTGCGGACCGGTTGCATTCGACAACCGGTCGCCGGCCAAGCCGGCCGGCCGTTCCGGCGCCCCGCCGGGACCGAACAGTTCCGCACGGTCCGCCGTGTACGACAGCCTGTCGTCCGCCTGCGCCCGCATGCCGGCTTCGTCCGGTTCGTCCGCTGCGACCGCGCCGTCCTTATCGTGCACGTGAAGGAAAGCGACCGCATCCCGGAACGTATCCTGATACGTATTGCGGGCCAGCAAACATTCCGCTGTCGAATCCCATTCCGACACGATATGCGGCGCGCTGTCCGGCCGGCGGACGCCCAGCACCCAGTCGCAGCGATAGACGACCGACAGCGTGCGCGGGCTGTCCGCTACATTTTCCAGCTGCAGTTCGACGATTTTGACGGCGTCTTCCCGCGGCACGAAGACGGTCATCTGCTGCCGGAGCCCGCGGCAGAGCCGTCTGAACCGCGTATACCCGCGCCCGTGGGCGACGGTGCAATTGGCCGGTTCCAGCGTAGGGGAAGGCGCGGGCGACCAGATGTCGCCCGTTTCCTCATCCTTGATATAACAAGCCTCGCCCGGAGGGTCGAGCACCGGGTCGTTCGACCATGGCGTCAGCTTGAACTCACGGCTGTTGCGCCACCACGTATACCCGGTGCCAAGCTCCGTCACGAGGCAGCCGAACGAACGGTTCGCCAGCACGTTCGACCACGGGGCGGGCAAATATTTGCCGCCGCGCAGCACGATCCGGTATTCCTTTCCGTCGGGAGAGAATCCTCCCCAGCCGTTGAACAGCTCCCAGTCCTCCGGATCTTCCGCCGCATCCGGCGCCTCGCGCGGCGGGGCGGAGCCCGCCGCGGTCATCACGGGCCGCTGCTCCGCCTCCGCCGGCCGGTTGCCGGCGGTCTTGACCCGCAGCTGCGCGCCGAGGCTCGGCCCGTCGGCGCGCAGCGTCACCCGGGCGACGGCCAGCAGCAGCGTCTTCTCGGCATCGGCGATTTGCGAAGCGGCGACGAGGTATACCCCGCCGGGCTGCGGATGGGGATAGTCGGCGCTCTGCTCGATGGCGCGCCGCAGCGCTTCCTGCATGTCCTGCTGGTAGCCGTCGTCCGATTCGTTCAGCAGCACCAGATCGAACGGCAGACCGAGACGGCGCAAATAGCCGTGACCGGCGATCATTTTGGCGGCGAACGACAGATGGGCGCTGTCCCGGATACGCACGAGCGCGATCGGCAGATCGCCGGAAATGCCGAGCGGCCACAGGCCGGTCTGGCTTTTGACGTTCGCCGCGATCGCCTTCGCCCGGTCCTTGCGCAGCGGCGCCGGATAGAGCAGCCGGCCCGCCAGCGTCTGGAACTGCGTCGCTTCGGCGGCGGTCAGCCGCTGATGTCTGAGATCGATGCGGCTGCGGGTCCAGGCGAGCTGGAACGTCCGTTCCGCCTGCTGCGCGCCGCACAGCGCGCGCACGATCTCCACCGCTTCGCCGCGCTCGCCCGCCACGCCGGTCGCCGCGAACAAGGACACGCGCTCGCCCGGTCCGACCGACACCCGCCTGCGCATGACGAAGACGGGATCGAGCACGGCGCCGACCGTTTCCGTCAGCCGAGAAGCGAGTCCTTGCGGACGGGCGAGCGTATGGCCCCGTCCGATGAAGCTGGAGCGGTCCGTCTCGTATTCGACCGGCCCGAGCGGCTCGCAGCCCGCGGTCAGCGCATGCGCCGCCCAGCGCGGCTGCTCGTCTTCGGTGCGCGGCCGGCGGACGGCGAGCAGGCAGCCGGCCGCTTCATCGTATTCGGTCTGCACGAACAGCTTGCTGAACGCCATATGCGCATCGTCCGCGGCCGGAGGCGCGAGCGCCAGCTCCACATAGGTCGTCACCTCGAGGATGCGCGTCCGGTCCCCTTCGTTCGTCAAGGTCAGCCGTCTTAGCTCCGCATCCGACTCCGGCGACACGCAGATGTCGAGCTCGGTGGCGATTTCGCCGTCCCGCCGCAGAAACCGCGCCTGCTCCAGCGAAAACTGCGCGCGCTGGTCGGAGGACGACGTCATGCACGGACCGTAGGCAGGCGACCATACATCCCCGCTTTCCACGTCGCGGATGTACATGCATTGCCCCGGCGGATCGACGGCAGGGTCTTCCCGCCAGCGGGATACCGCGATGCCGTCGTACCGGCTGAAGCCGCCTCCCCGGTTGGTGACGACCGTCGTGTACGAGCCGTTCGACAGCACGCATACTTCCGGAACCGGCGTATGCGGCGTGTCGAACTCGCGCAGCGGCATCCCCGCCTCCTCGCGGTTTGCCGGCTGCCGCGTCTTGAAACGGGCGGACGCGTCGGATACGATCGCCGGCTTCTCCGGCACCCGTTCCTGCAGAAGCAGCTCGGCCGCCTGCACCCGCTTGTCGCGATGAAACCGGTCGTACATCTTGTAAGGAAGCAGCAAATTGCCGAGCGTCAGCATGCTCATGCCCAGATGATGGGCCATAAAACTGCGGACGACCATCCGGTCGCGTTGATCCGGCATCCGCTTCTCCGTGTAGTCGATCGCCTCATAGTAACCGTACTTCCCGCGGGCGCCGGCCGCCGCCATGCGGCGCAAATCGGCCAACGCCTCCCGCGGAGCGTACGGCAGCGCCATAATCGTGGCATACGGCGCGACCACAAGCTCTTCGTCAAGCCCGCGCTGGAAGCCGAGCCCCGGCACGCCGAACGCCCGGTACTGGTAATTCATCCGGTAGTCGAACGCATAGTAGCCGGATTCGGATATGCCGAACGGGACGCCGCGCTGGCGGGCGTAATCGATCTGGCGCCGGACGACGCCCCGGTACGTGGCGTCCCATATCGTATTGCGGTACGTCCGCATGACGAGGGCCGGCATCAAATATTCGAACATCGTCCCCGACCATGACATCAGCGTCGGATGCTTGCCCGACCGGGTCATGGCCCGCCCCAGCTTGAACCAGTGGGAAGGCGGCACCTGCCCCGTCGCGATCGCCAGGAAGCTGGCCTGACGCGCCTCGGAAGCGAGCAGGTCGTACAGAATCGTCTCCCGCTGCTTCAGCCCGGCATGATAGCCGAGCGCGAACAGTTGGGTACGTTCGTCGTAAAGCGGGCGAAAATCCGTATCCGAGATCAGACGCTCGATCCGGGCCGCGAGCCGCTCCGCCCTTTCCCGCCATTCGTCTTCGCTGTCGCGGGCCGCCCATTCCGTGACGCCTTCCTTCACAACGATCAGATAAGCGACGAAATTGCCCGAATCGACCGTCGAGACATAAACGGGCGGCAGCGGACGCAGCGTCGTCGTATCGTACCAGTTGTACAGATGGCCGCACCACTTGTCCATCCGCTCGATCGTGCCGACGGTCCGCTCCACCCGCTCGATCAGCTCCGGCGTGCCGATAAACCCGAAATCGCGGGCCGCCAGCGTGCTGGCGAGCATCAGCCCGATATTGGTCGGCGATGTCCGGTGCGCCGCCCCTGTGGGAGGATCGATCTGCACGTTGTCCGGCGGCAGCCAATGGTCGCGCTCGCCGGCGTATTCCTCGTAATACTTCCATATTTCCTCGGCCACAGCGCGCAGCTCGTCCTTGTCGGAATCTTTCAACGCTTCCGGCGCGGAAGCCGGGGAACGGCTCAGCCAGCCGGCGACAAGCGGAGCGGCCAGCCATATGACGGCGATCGCAAGCCCCGTCCAGCGCAGCCAGGGCACAGGGGCGAATGCCGCTGCCGCGGCAAACAGCAGGGTCAATGCGACGCCGGCCCGGTAGCCGGACAGCTGCAGCTTCTCCTTGCGGCTGCGCCGCTCCGTCTCCGCCGAGCTGGTCCATTCCAGCAGGCGGCGCTTCGATACGAACAGCCGGAACAGCGTCCGGCCGATCGCATCGAGCAGCAGCGCCGACTGATGCGGAAGCGCGGCGAGCGTCACCGCCGCCTGTCCGGCGGCCGGCAGCAGCAGACCCGGACGGCGAACGAGCCGCGCCGGCGCCACGATGGCGCGAACGACGGGCATCGCGATCGTCGCCAGCGCGATGGCGACGGCGGAGCCGCCGGCGGGCGGCGGCAGCAGCATGCCGAGCAGCAGCAGCGCATACAACGCCGGCTGCAGCAAGCTTCGGCGCAAATTGTCGATCATTTGCCAGCGGGTGAGCGCCGGCAGATCGACCGGCCTGAGCCGGCCGTGGCGGTCGCATACGCGCGGCATCAGCCAGCAGAGCAGCTGCCAATCGCCGCGCACCCACCGGTGCAGCCGGCGCTGGTGAGCCCGGAACGAAGCGGGATGGCCGTCGATCAGCTCGATATCGGCCAGCAAGCCGCCGCGCAGAAAGCCGCCTTCCAGCAGATCGTGGCTGAGCACGCGGTTGTCGGGAATGCGGTCGCTCAGCACGCGGGCGAACATCTCCGCGTCGAATATCCCTTTTCCGGTAAAAATGCCTTGACCGAGCGCATCCTGATACGGATCGGACACCGCAAACGCGTACGGGTCGATGCCCGGTTCTCCGGCCCACAGCCGCGTAAGCCGGGATTCCTGCACCGAAGCGTAGCTCACTCCGATGCGCGGCTGCAGCACGCCGTATCCTTCCGCGACGCGCGTTCCCGCCGCGTTCAGGCGCGGGCGGTTGTAAGGCAGATGAATCGTGCCGATCATCCGCTGGGCGGAGCCGATCGGCAGCTGCGTATCCGCATCCAGCGTGATGACGTAGCGGATGCGGGACAATATATCGCGGTTTCCGACAATGACGCCGAAGCTCGTCTCCTTGCCGCCGCGCAGCAGCTCGACGAACTCGACCAGCTTGCCCCGTTTTCGTTCCCAGCCCATCCAGACATTTTCCGACGGGTTCCACTTCCGGTGCCGCTGCAGAAGCAGGAACGGTTGCCGTCCCCCTTCGCCGTCCGAATAGGTCCGGTTCAGCGCCTCGATCCGTTCGCGGGCGCGGGCCAGCACGGCTTCGTCCGTCTTTTTCCGCTCTTCATCCGCATCGGCAAAATCGCCGAGCAGCGCGAAATAGATATTCGGATCGCGGTTAGCCAAATAATGCAGCTCCAGCCGGTCGGCCAGCTCGTCCGCTTCTTCGGGCCGCGACCAGATGACAGGCACGACGACGATCGTCGCGGCGTCGGGCGCGACGCCGGAAGCGTAATCGTAGCGCAGCAGCGGACGGGAGCGGAACGTGCGGCGAATGAGGCCGTGCGCAATCGTGACCGCCCATTCCCCCGCCGGCATGATCAGCGCGAGCAGAAGCAGCGCCTGCAGGCCGGGGCCGAGAGCCGCGCCGCGATCCGACCAGATTGCAAAAAGCGTCAGCGCCGCGGCGAACAGTCCGGCCAGCAGCGTAAAATAAGCCGCCGATCCGCGCGGCAGCAAGAACGTCTCGGGCATGCGGCGCGGATCGGCGCATTCGCGCAGCGAACGCTGCAGTTCGGCCATTCCGGCAGGGTCGAGCAAATAGTAGGCGACATAGGCGCTGCGGGGCGGGAGCGGCGCGTTCGGTCCGGGCTTGCCGTCGACCGACTCCGAAGCTCCCGCTTCGGTATCGTCTGCGTGCCGCCCGGCGAGCATGACCGCGCGCTCGGCGACCAGGTTCTCCGGCACGCGCATCCGCTGCGCCAGCCGTTCCACCCGCGTGCGCAGCGTGTGGCGGCTTTCCGCCGTCATGAGCGCATACGTGCCCGCGCGCTCTTCGCGAAGCGTCCGCTCGGCGACGCATATTTGTTCGAATACGGACTCCCATTCGCCCCTGGCGAGCGACCTGAGGCTCCGGATGATATTGCCGGCCGCCAATTCGTAGGAAGCTTGCAGCCGGTGCTCGTAGGTGATAAGCCGGTTCAGGCTTTCCGCGCCGTTATCCAGACTGCAGACGAGCCAGTCGCGCACCGCGGCGGCGTCGTCCGTCCATTCGTTCAGCCGCGATGCCAGATATACGATCAGCCCGCCGGACAGCGGCATCGGAATGCCGGCCTTCTCCAGCGCATCCCTGACCGCGCTTCCGTCCGGCTTCTCCCGCTCCCGGAACAGCGGTTCGAGAATCGCATCCGCCTGCTCGCACATCTTCCTGCGTTCGCGCACCGACCGCATCACGGCCGCATACCGGCGGATCAGCGCCACGCGCAGCAGCACAGGGAACGACCAGCACTCGGCGATCGTCAGCACCGCCGCTTCCTGATAGGCGTTCACAAAAGCGGCAAACGTATCTTCGTCGTAAGCGCCGTCGACAAGCGACAGATATTCCCGGCATATCGCCGTTGCCCGCCATTCGTCCGATCCGCGCAGCATCGGCAGCCGGCCGGAGGCGATGCCGCCCAGTCCGCGCCGGACGGACAACGCCTGTTCCTCCATAAAATCGGCATGATCAAGCAGCCACTCCTCCGCCGGCTGGGAGCAGACGGCTCCCTCTTGCTTCAGCAGCGCCGCATACTTCCGCAAGCTCTCCATATCGCGATGAAACGATTTCCATAATGCCTTGCCTTGCCGCCGCGCCCCGTCCGGATTGTGGGTCAATGCCAGCTCACGCGCCTGCTGTTCGAGTTGCTCGGCGTTCAGAATCATAGTTTCCCCCTTCGAATAACATGCGTTTTGGGAAAATACGCGTCAATGCTCGCAACCGTCGGCTGCAAACATTGCCTGAACTAAATATTCCCAAGGCGGAGGAAAAATATGAGCCCGTCGCCGCTTCGGCCCCGTCGGGGCCGTCCCGTCAATCGAACAGGTGCCGGTATTCGCCGTATCCTTCCTTCTCCAGATCTTCTTTCGGAATAAACCGGAGAGCGGCCGAATTGATGCAGTAGCGGAGGCCGCCCGGCTTCGGTCCGTCGTCGAATACGTGACCCAAATGCGAGTTGCCTTTCCGGCTCCGCACCTCGGTCCGGATCATGCCGTGGCTCAAATCGATATGTTCCGTCACGTTGGACGGATCCACCGGCTTTGTAAAGCTCGGCCAGCCGCATCCCGAGTCATACTTGTCGCGCGAGGTGAACAGCGGCTCGCCGGAGACGATGTCGACATACAGTCCCTCTTCTTTATGATCCCAAAACTCGTTGTGAAACGGCGGCTCCGTGGCTCCCCGTTGGGTCACCTCGTACTGGAGCGGCGTCAGCCGGCGCTTCAGCTCGGCCTCGTCCTTCGGCAAGCTCCAGTGCTTCGCGATGAAGGCGTCGCGTCCCGAGCCTTTTCTGTACATTTTGTAGCGGAGCGGCTGCTTTTTATGGTAATCCTGATGATATTCCTCGGCGGGATAGAACGGCCCCGCAGGGACGATTTCCGTCACGATCGGCCGATCGAAGCGGCCGCTTGCTTCAAGCTCCCGCTTGGACGCCTCGGCCGCCAGCCGTTGCTCCTCATTATGGTAAAAAATCGCCGTTCTGTACGAATCCCCGCGGTCGTGAAACTGGCCGCCCGCATCGGTCGGATCGATTTGCTGCCAGAAAATGTCGAGCAGCTTCGTGTAGGGAAACACGTTCGGGTCAAACGTAATTTGCACCGCTTCCGCATGGCCCGTCGTCCCCGAGCATACCTCCTCATAGGTCGGGTTCGGCTTATGTCCGCCGGTGTAGCCCGATACGACCTTTTTAATGCCGGGCATCTCTTCGAACGGAGAAACCATGCACCAGAAGCAGCCGCCGGCGAATGTCGCCAGCTCCAGGCCCGCGTCCAATTCCGTATTGCGCTCGTTGTCGCTCATTTCGATCAATCTCCTTTCGCCGCTTGTATGGTCAATATCTGATTAAAACGATATGGTTATAATTCGATGATAAGTGAAAACCGTATGCATAAGCAAATCGGAAATCGTCGTTTTTCTCACGCTCACCAGCCGCCGGGCGGCGCGTAACGGAATAAAGAGGGGCTATCCCGGATGTACGTGGCTTATCTCGAATGTTCGCGGCCTATCTCGGATGTTCGCGGCCTATCTCGGATGTTTATGGCTTATACCGAATGTTCGTGACCTATCTCGGATGTTTATGGCTTATACCGAATGTTCGTGACCTATCTCGGATGTTTATGGCTTATACCGAATGTTCGTGACCTATCTCGGATGTTTATGGCCTATCTCGACTGCATGGTGTGCGAGGGGGATATTCGAGAAGTTTCCCGGCTCAAGTTCGTGCTCGGCGAAGGCGGCATGGCGTGGCATTTTTCATTCATTTCAAATCAACCAATCCTGCAAAAATGCAGTTTTTTCCCGCTATTAACGGCCCGAACGCTCAAATTACTGCGATTATGCACTAGCGTTGCATCAAAC